>JAZSQX010000057.1:0-2926 GCA_045538235.1 Eubacteriales bacterium | reverse complement strand
TGGAGGGGGGGGGCCTGTCCGCGTACCTCTTGGAGCGCTGGACGTACACCATCTTCACCCGGCTGCCCAGTCTCACCATGGCATCGCGTACTGCGGGGAGATCCATGGGCTGTGTCACGTCCGCCCGGAGTTCGACCTTTTCGAAGGAGACCCCCCAGTCAGCGAGAGAACCCTCGGAAATGGCACCTTCGGGCTTCGCTTCTCCAATGCCGATGACGTCGAGGAGGGTATCGTAGGGCGTTCCCGTAATGGAAAGCATCACATCCCCCGGTCGGAGAATCCCGAACAGCGCCACCGTGATGGTGTGAGTCCCCGAAAGAAGGGACGGCCGCATAAATCCCGCCGGTGCACGGAAAATCTTCGCGGAAAGGGCGTCGATCACATCCCGCCCGCGATCCCCGTAGCCGTACCCCGTGGAAGGCGTAAACAGGGATTCGGATACCTCACACTCCCGAAAACAGTCCAGCACGTGCTCCGTATTGATGCGGGAAATCTCATCAATGTCTCGAAAAATGTGGATCATATCCGCCTCAGCCCGAAGAGCCATCTGACGAATCTTATCTGAAATCTGCATGATGTTGTACCTCTGTATGTAGTGAAGTGGGGGGGACGCGGCTTTTTCGAGAAAAAGGGGACGTTCGCTACGCGAAGTCCAGCAAAAAGCTTTATTGGGGGGTATATATGGCTGCTGACATTTGGTGCAGCGGCTGACATGGTGCCACACAATATAGCCATCCAAGTCCTCAGAAAATCGTTAGACGGCGGTCAGGTGGCCACGGGAGTAATGCTTCGCACAACTCCCTGCCCGCCCGCGCCGTGACGCGAACGTGTGATATCGTACATGATTGCTTGCGAACTGTTGACATAGAGCGATTGCTAACCAACCACAGGGGCGACGTTGGGATGTTCGATTCCATCGAAATCCACGCCCCGCCGGACGATTTGGAGAAACATACCGGCAACAGATGTACCCCAATATGGTAGGGGCGGTCATTGACCGTCCGACGAACGACCCGCACGGTACGTATCGTCAGCACTCAGGTTCCGCCGAAACTTTGTGAGCCGCAGTTCAAACCACAACAAACAAAATGGCGGCGCTGTGATTCTTTTCCTCACTCAATCAAGTTTTAAGGGGTTTGGGGATTTTTTTCAAAAAATCCCCATCGTCTCGTTCTCCTCATCCGCAAATCGGATGGTTTTGGTTTCGCCGTCCGTGGAGAGCACCGTATTCTCGAAGATCTCAGTGGCTTCGTGGAAATACAGCTCCGGCTCGGGAAGGGCGGGACTGTAATGGGTGAGCCAGAGTTCGGCGCATTCGGCTTCTTTTGCGAGGCGTGCGGCTTCCGCCATGGTCATATGGCAGGCTTCCTTGGCGCGATCCTGTTTTTCCGCTTCGAACATTCCTTCCGCGATGAGAAGATCCGCGTCGGCTGCCATGGTGGCGATCATATCCGTGGGACGGGTGTCGGAGGCGAAGGTCACGTGGATGCCCCGGCGGGTTTGTCCCAGCACCATATCGGGGGTATAGCCGTCCACGGTTTCGCCCCGCTGGAGTCGCGACCACAGTTTCATGGGAACGCCGTTTTGTTCCGCCTTTTCTCGGTCAAACTTGCCGCCCCGCTTGATCCGCACGTCGTACCCCAGACACAGGCTGGAATGGCGCAGTTCAAACGCCGTGATGCAAAAGCCGTTCTGCTCCACGGTGTCAAAATCGGCGAGCACACGGGTTTTGATCCGAAAGGGAAGCTCCTGGGCGATCACCGTCAGCCCCTTCACCACATCATCGAGCCCCTTCGGACCGCAGATGAGGAGGGGTTCCGTCCGACCTTCGTTTCCCATGGACAAGAGCAGTCCCGGGAGACCGCTGCAATGGTCGGCGTGGTAGTGGGTCAGGAGCAGAATCCCGATTTTCGGCAGGGAAAAGCCCGCTTTTTTCACGGAAAGCTGGGTACCTTCCCCGCAGTCGATGAGAAGCCCGTTTCCGTTGTATCGCATATAGCAGCAGCTAAGAAATCGATCCAGCCGGGGTACCGTTCCGCCGGTTCCGGGCAAGCATACGTCAAGCATGATGGTCTCCTATGTGATTCGTTGGTTTTCTCCCCCGAAAAGAGGGCGAAATCGTAGTCGTTCCCCACTTCGTCCCCTGCGTCCGTTCTGGGAATCACCCGGACGGGAAAGTGGGCGGCACCTTTTTCGGGCGTAGGCAGGGAAGTCGATCCCCCAGACGACAAACTGCAGGGCTTGTCCGCCTGCACGTTGGCGGGAACGCTGGCAGGGAAGGGCGCGATGGTGCCGTCGCTGGAATAGATGGTATAGTGGGAATAAAATTTCACGGAAAAATCTCCGCTGAAAAATCCATGGAAGAAAAAAATGATCCCGCAGTGCCGTTTCAGACAAGCATAGAGAAACCCTGCTCATGCAAGGATGGGTCCCCTCTCCGGCGGTTTGTGCTCCCAGCATCCTGCTCGATGCGGCGGCGCGGAATGCGTAACTCACGGCATCGAAGGGAGGTCTGCATACCCCACGTCGGAAGTCCGGGTCCCTTTTTACTCTTCGTGGGTTTTTATGCTCATCTTATCTCGCACACCACAGGACCACGTATTCGGTTGTTTCAAACGGCGGCACCAAGGCACCGCCCTACGGCGACGTTATAGCCATGATGTGTATCCCAATGCCGCACCCTGTGAAGGTAGGGCGGGGGTTTACTCCCGCCATTTCGTACGGTTTTGGTTGTTTCAAGCGGCGGGACCAAGGCCCCGCCCTACGACGACGTAAGGTTCGCTGACGATAACGTCAACCCCCTTAATCATCATAGAAAATATCGGAAAACTCGTCGTCGAAGATGTCCGCGATGCGGTCGAATTCCTCGTCGTCTTCGATGGTTTCGAGAATGTCTTCGCCGTTTTCGTCTACGCCCAGCTTGAGA
>JAZSQX010000036.1:0-2245 GCA_045538235.1 Eubacteriales bacterium | reverse complement strand
GCATCGGTGGCAGACGGTTTCCACCACAGTGTGGGAGGCAGACTCGGACCTCCCCGTGTGGACCGGCGAAACGTAATTTTTTTGACACAAAACGACCGGAGAATACCCATGGAATTGATGGATTACTTAAAAAAAGCGGTGGAGGAAGGGGCATCCGATCTCTTCCTCGTAGCGGGAAGTGGGGTCAACTGCCGTCTGCGGGGACATCTTTGCCCCATGGACGACGGACGGCTTCTGCCACCCGACACGGAGCGGCTGATTACGGCGCTGTACGAATTAGCGGGGCGGGATATGACCGGATACCGGGAGCGCGGGGACGACGATTTCTCCTTTGCGGTGCCGGGTGTGGCGCGGTTCCGGGTCAGCAGCTACCGTCAGCGGAGTTCCCTTGCTGCCGTGATCCGGGTGGTGGCATTCCAGATTCCCCGTGCGGAAGAATTGGGCATCCCGGAGCGGGTGATGGATCTGGCGGCAGTGACAAGCGGCCTGATTCTCTGCACGGGAACGGCGGGAAACGGCAAAACCACCACCCAGGCGTGCATCCTTGACCGGATCAATCATACGAGGGACTGCCATATCGTCACCTTAGAGGATCCCATTGAATTTCTCCACCGGAACGACCGGAGCATCATCAGCCAACGGGAGATTGCCATTGACACCGCGGACTGTCTCTCCGGACTGCGGGCTTGCCTACGACAGGCGCCGGACGTGATTCTCCTGGGGGAAATGCGGGATCCGGAGACCATCCGCACTGCCATGACCGCGGCAGAAACGGGACATCTGGTCATTGCCACGCTCCACACCAAGGGGACGGCGGGCAGCGTGGATCGGGTGATCGACGCCTTCCCCGCCGAGCAGCAGAGCCAGATTCGGATGCAACTGGCGGCGGTGCTCCACACGGTGGTGTATCAGCAGTTGCTTCCCGCGAAGGATGGCACGCTGATTCCCGCTTTTGAGGTGATGAAATCGAACGCCGCCATCCGCAATTTGATCCGGGAAGGAAAGACCCACCAGCTTCCTGCCGCCATCACCGCGGGAGGAGAGGATGGCATGGTGTCCATGGATCAGGCGATCACCGCGCTGTACCGGGAGGGCAAGGTGACGAGAGAAACGGCACTCGAGTATGCCGATAACCCGGAAGCCCTCGCACGGCGGCTGGGGTGAGAACAAAAAAGGCTGATGTCGGGCGGAAAAACCGTCGTACATCAGCTTTTTTGGTTGGGGGGACAGGCAGGTTCGCTTACAATTTTCACTGAAATCTCCCAATACCCTTTTATGTTCCCGTTGATTTCAAACTTCAATTTGGGTGTCAAATCGGTAGGGGCGATTCACGAATCGCCCGCTTGACAGACGAAATCCATAGAAGCGGGCGCATCGTGATGCGCCCCTACGGATGATGCGATACCGACAGACATTAGGAACATATTGTTGAATTGGGATACTGAAGATTACGCCCGTGCTCAATTCCAGATACACCTTGGAGAATACATCGAAGATGGATTCTCGGAGAGTGGGCGGATCGCTTACAACTTCAACGATAGCTTAAGCCGATGCTCAATCTCGGCTATACCTGGGAAAAAGTCGGTTGCCGGAGGCAATTCAAAATGGTTGGTCCCATTTTGAAAGACTTTTTCGGAGAGTGGGCGGATCGCTTACAACTTCAACGATAGCTTAAGCCCGTGCTCAATCTCGGCTATACCTGGGAAAAAGTCGGTTGCCGGAGGCAATTCAAAATGGTTGGTCCCATTTTGAAAGACTTTCTCGGAGAATGGGCAGATTCGCTTCCGATTTCAACTAAGGCTTACGCCCACTCGATGATGGATTCATCCCACATTTCGGGCTTTTCGTAGCCAAGGAGATTCACTACCGTGGCGGCGACGTTGGAGAGTCCGTAGGTGCCTTCCGTCTTTACCTTGTATGCGGAGGCATAGCGATTGTCGTAGAAAATGCAGGGAACGGGGTTCAGGGTGTGGCTGGTCTTGGACTTCAGAGAGCCGTCCTTGTTCTTCTTTACGCCGCCGGTTTTCTTGTCCATTTCCGCCATTTCATCCGCGTTGCCGTGGTCTGCGGTGATCACTGCCACGCCGCCTACCTTATCGAGAACGGGCAGAATCCGACCAAGCTGAAGATCCAGCGCTTCCATACTGCAAATGGTGGCTTCCAGGCTTCCCGTGTGTCCCACCATGTCGCCGTTGGGGAAGTTCACCCGGAGGCAATCGTCCTTGCCGCTTTCCAGGGCTTCGAT
>JAZSQX010000197.1:0-6179 GCA_045538235.1 Eubacteriales bacterium | reverse complement strand
TCGTCGAAGTGATATTTTCGATGGCGGGATGGTTGTATTAAAACTTTCGGATTTCGTGATGTTTTACTCCCCTTCTAAACTTGCGAAGCAAATATCACTCGCCATGGGCGAATAAAACTGCCCAACTACCTTGTGAGAAGTTGGGCAAGGGGGCTATTTATTTGCTATTCAGTCAAGAGGTTATCGCGATTTCTTACTCCACGATCGGGGGAACCCAACCATACTTGTAGGGTGCGTCAGCCTTGGGAGTGAAGACGTAATCGGCAGCGTTCACCAGCACCTTCTGAATTTCGGGATTGTGGTAGGTGGGAACGGTTTCATGGCCGGGACGGAAATAGAAGATCTTGCCGCGGCCTCGCTTGTAGGTACATCCGCTGCGGAACACTTCGCCGTCGCTGAACCAGCTGACGAAGACCAGCTCGTCGGGAGCGGGAACGCGGAAATGCTCGCCGTAGGTTTCTTCGTGTTCCAGAATGATGTTTTCGCCCAGACCGCGGGTGATGGGGTGACCCTGTTCGATGACCCAGAGGATTTCTTTATCCCCGGATTCCCGCCATTTCAGATCGCCGGAGGGAGTACCGCACAGCATCTGGAACACCTTGGAAGCGTGACCGGAGTGGAGAACCACCAGTCCCATGCCTTCATAAACATAACGGCAGACTCTGGCAGCCACTTCGTCGGGAACCTTGTGGTGACCCATGTGCCCCCACCAGAACAGCACGTCGGTGTCAGCCAGCGCCTCATCGGTCAGACCGCATTCGGGATCATCCAGGGTAGCGGTGCGGACGGTGTGGCCTGCCTCTTCCAGAACCCGTGCGATGCAGTTGTGGATGCCGTCGGGGTAGATGGCTTTCACATCTTCATCCGTCTTTTCGTGAAGAAATTCGTTCCAAACGGTAATGTTCATAATAAACTCCTTTCGCCGCATGGCGGCAGTGAAGATCATTGACGATAGGAAAAGTAGGCATTTTTACCTATTCTATTGTAACAAAAAATATGGAAGAATACAAGCCCTTTTTCTGTACAAGGATGGGAATTCCGACAATCAGTTTACAAACTGGGCGTTGTGGAGGCCGTGGTAGAATCCCTTTTTCGCCATCAGCTCATCGTGGGAGCCGTGTTCGATTACCGCGCCGTCCTTCAGCACGAAGATCACATCGGCATTTCGAACGGTGGAGAGGCGGTGAGCGATGACGAAGGAGGTTCGTCCCTCCATCAGCTCGTTCATGGCGTGCTGAATCCGCATTTCCGTCATGCTGTCCACGTTGGAGGTGGCTTCGTCCAGAATCAGCACGGGAGCTTCGGAAATCATGGCGCGGGCAATGGTGAGAAGCTGCTTCTGCCCTTTGGAGATGTTCACACCCTCGTCGGTGAGTACGGTGTCATATCCGTCCGGCAATCCTCGGATGAAGGAGTGAATGCCCGCCGCCTTGGCTGCCTCTTCGATTTCTTTCCGGGTGACGGTTCGGGTGGATCCGTAGGCGATATTCTCCGCGATGGTGCCGCTGAAGAGCCAGGTGTCCTGGAGCACCATGGTGTAGGAGCGCCGGAGGGAAGCGCGGTTTGCACGGGCAATGTCTTCGCCTTCCAGGGAGATCGTCCCCGAATCGGGATCGTAGAAGCGCATCAGGAGATTGATGATGGTGGTCTTGCCGGCTCCCGTAGGACCTACGATGGCAGCGGTCATGCCGGGCTTCACGTGCATCACCAGATCGTGGATCACCTGCTTGTCCGGTGTGTAGCCGAAGTTCACATTGTCCAGATCCACCTGACCTGTGACGGGGATGGCACCGGATTCCGTTTTGCTGCGGGAAAAGAGGACGGCATCCGGCACGTCGGGGGATTCCTCCACCTCATCCAGCAGACGGAAGACACGCTCGGCGGCAGCGGCGGCAGACTGCAGCTCGTTGATGATGTTGGCAGTCTCATTGATGGGGCCGCTGAATTTCCGAGAGTAGAGCACAAAAGAGGAGACATCGCCGATGGAGATTCCCCCGCCCAGGTAGAGGAGGGAACCGAAGACGGACACCAGCCCGAGGGAGATATTATTGATGAAGTTGATGCTGGGCCCCACCATGGTGCCATAGTAATCCGCATTGAAGTAAGCGTCGGCGGCAATCTTGTTTTTCTCGGCGAAACGGCGGATCATGGAGGGTTCTGCGTGGTAGGCGCGTACGGTTTTCTGCCCGCTGAGGCATTCTTCCGCATAGCCGTTCAGCTCTCCCAGCTTTCCGGAACGTGCGCGGAACAGGGGACGGAAGCGGTTCGCCATCATGGAGGTGGTGACCATCGCCAAGGGGACGGTGACAGCAAAAATCAGGCACAGGCGGGGGGAGATGGAGATCATCATCACAAGAGATCCCACCACGGTGACCACGGAGGAGGCAATCTGCACCAGATCCGTGGACAGGGTGGCGTTGATGGTGTCGATGTCGTAGGAGATGCGGGAGATGATGTCGCCCGTCTGGGTCTGATCGAAGTATCCCACCTTCATGCGCATGAGCTTGTCGAAAATATCCTGCCGCATATGGTGGACGATGCCCCGGGACAGGTGGATCATGACCATTTGCAAAAGGTACGCCATGACGGAGGAAACGAGGTAGGCGAGAAGCATGAGGACACAGCACCAGATGACGGTGGAAAAATCCACGCCTCCGGCTTTCGTTCCGATGGCGTCAATGGCTTTGCCGGAGAGTTTGGGGCCGATCAGAGAGAGCAGATTGGACAAAACGGAGAGAAGCAGGGCGAGGAGATACCCCCAACGGAAGCGGAACATATACGTTCCCAGCCGGAGCAGTACCTTCAGCCGCTTTTTGGGGACGTTGCCCACGATGGTATCTTCGGGACGTGTGGCTTTTGGACCTCTATTCAAGGAGAGCACCTCCCATCTGTGAATCGTTGATTTCTCGGTAGAGGGGGCAGGTGGCGAGAAGCTCCTCGTGCTGTCCCATGCCGATGATGCGACCATCCTCCAGCACCAGAATCCGGTCGCTGTGCATAATGGAGGAAATCCGTTGAGCCACAATGACGGAGGTGGTTTTTCCGCTGTAATGCTCCCGAATCGCAGTGCGGAGGCGGGCATCGGTGGCGTAATCGAGGGCGCTGGAACTGTCATCCAGTACCAGAATCTCCGGCACACCGGCGAGAGCGCGGCTGAGGATGACCCGCTGTTTCTGTCCCCCGGAGAGGTTGGCTCCCTTGATGGACAGGGGGAAATCCAACCCGCCCGGCTTGTCCTCAATGAAAGCGGATGCCTGGGCGTGAACGGTGGCTTCCCGGATGTCGTCGTCGCTGAGTCCTCGACCAAAGTCAATGTTGGTGCGGATGGAGTCGGCAAAGAGGAAATCGTTCTGGAAGGCGGTGCCGAACTTCCCCGCAATGTCGTCCCGGTTCATGGCGCGAACGTCCACGCCGTCCAGAAGCACCGCCCCCCGATCCACGTCATACTGTCGCATGAGGAGGGCGATGAGGGTGGTTTTGCCCGATCCCGTGGGACCGATGATGCCGAGGGTTTGCCCGGCTTCCAGGGTGAAGGAGATGTCCTCCACATCATTTTTGACTCCGTTGTAGGAGAAGGAGACGTGGTCAAAGCGGATTTTTGGTGCGTTCGCCGTCGGTTTCGCGGAGAGGGAGGGATCCACTTCCATGTCTTCGGGCGCTTCCAGCACTTCTCCGATCCGGTTGGCGGAGGCAATCCCACGGGAGCATCGAATGAACATGCGGGTGACGCTCATGAGGGCGTTGAGGATGATGGTGAAATAGGAGGTGAAGGCGATGATCTCCCCTGTTTGGGAAAGACCGCTGTCCACACGGATGGCACCCACCAGAATCACCGCCACCAGCCCGAAGTTCAGAAACAGATTCATGAGGGGACCCGTAAGACTGACGGTGAGGGCAGCTTTTTTCTCCGTCCGGTTCAGTTCGTCGTTGCTGTGGTGGAACCGTACCTGCTCCGCACTTTCCTTGCCAAGCGCCTTGATGATGCGGATGCCTTGGGCGTTTTCCCGAACAATGCGGGTCATCTGGTCGGTTGCCTGCTGCTGCTCGTCGTATAGGGGCACGCTGCGGGCGGAGATGGCGTACACGAAAAACACGATAAAGGGCATGACGGCGATGAGCACCAGGGTGAGAACGGGCTCCATGGCAAAGGTGATGGCGATGCCACCGATCAGGAGACAGGGAGCGCGCACACCCAGCCGCTGTATCATGCCGATCATCTGGTGGATGTTGTAGGTGTCGGAGGTCAGCCGGGATTCCAGGGAAGGAACGGTGAAGGCATCCATCTGTCGGGCGGACAGGGTGGAAATGCGGCAGAACAGATCGTTCCGGAGTTTTTCCGTGGAGTCCCGCGCCACGCGAGCTGCCATGCGGTTGGCGAGGATGTTGCAGGTGATGGCGAGGATGCAGCAGATCAGCATCAGCCCGCCGACAAAATAAATTTTGTTCACGTTCCCCGTCGGGACGATGTCGTCGATGATGGTGGAGAGAAGCATGGGGATGAACAAATCCATCACCGATCCCACGAATTTCACACAGAATCCGAAGAGCATCGTTCCGAAAAAGGGACGCACGTAAGTCAGAATCGTTTTCAATGAAACAGTCCTTTCTGAGAGATGAGAGTCGAGGGGAGGGGCTTTGATTCAAAGACGTCGGAATTCCCAAAGAAAGGAGTTCCGACGTAATGAAAAGGCAATTATCGGGTTTTGATCCAAGCCGAGACCATGTGCCCCTCTTCTTGCCCCGCGCTGGCATAATCCATGAGGGACAGGGGGCTTCCGTCTGCAAGAGTGACGGTGACGGTACTGCGGCAGGGGATTCCGGCGAGGGAATCCGCCTTGGCATAGGTGCAGGGGGCAGATTCGTCGATGGCGTAGACGGGTTCTTCCTCCAGCGTGTCGTCAGCGGCATAGAGAACGGGACCGCGGCAGATGGCTATGTAAGAATCCACATCCGTGGGAACGTCTGCCACATCGGCGGGATGGACAAAGCGGATCTCCATGGGAATGGCAAGGGTAAAGGTGTCCCCATCGGCAACGTCCAGGGTACAGTAGCCGTTTTCCACCGTACACTCGGCACCGTTCGTGGTCAGTGCGGCGGACTTTGCCCATGCAGGAATGCGGAGTGCCAGTTTGCCCGCGCCCTTCACGGCAAAACGAACGGTACCGGAGACGGGGTAATCTGTTTCCATGGTGACCGTCATTCCGGGGGCAGTAAAGGTGCCGTTCCGGTAGAGATTCACGTACACGGTGCCGTCCTTGTCCGTACCGGCGGATGCAAGGGTGTCCAGAGCAAAGCCCGCCGTAGAGATACAGACACAGCACCCATAAATCATGCCATCCGCAATAACCTGACCGCCGCCCACGATCTTCGGGCGTACGTCGTGACGGAGAGGGTTGTAACTGTGAACCGGGAGGGGCAGACCGCCGTTTTCCTCCGGGTTCACGTGCCGGCGGATGGAAGCGGACATAGCGTTGTAGGCACTGATTTCCAGCGCGTCGATGTATTTCGCGTCCCCCGTCATGCGCCAGAGCTGCCACAGGAATTTCATCCAGGTGACGGTGACGCAGGTTTCCTGCATGACGGAGCGGTTGGCTTCATTGAACTGCTCTATGGCGGAGTGATCGAAGCATTCGTAGTCACACCCGAGACAGCCGATGATGGTGGTTTCTTCTTTCAGCGCCCGGTTTCCGAAGCGAATGACGGTGTCTCTCGCCCGTCCATTGCCGGTGATCTTTGCGTATTCCGCCAGACCCTCGAAGCAGGAGATCATTTCGTACGCCTTGCGGATGCGGAACTGGTGGATGGGCGTTTCGTCCTCATACGCCAGATCGAAGAGATTCTGGTGCAGGGTGCCGCCAAAGGAAATGATGTATTCGGCAAACGCCAGATACCGGGGCTCTTTCGTCAGATTGTAAAGAAGCACGTAGGGCTCCAGGATGGAACAGCAGTTGAGTCCGTCCCAAAAATTGGAGCAGGCGGGGAGAACGCGTTTGCCTTCTTCCGCGGTGCCCATTTTGGAGATGATGTAGTCTGCGTGTGCCATCAGAACGGGGAGAATCTGTTCCGCCAGCGTTTCATCCCGGCAAATTTCCAGGAAATAGAGAAAGCCCAGCATAATGTACTTCCGTCCCCAGATATCCCAGCCCTGGAATTCCTGTTCCACGGTGTAGGTGGAAATC
>JAZSQX010000009.1:0-15952 GCA_045538235.1 Eubacteriales bacterium | reverse complement strand
GCTTTCCGTCCGCGCTGCCGGGCATAGGACCGAAGGAGGTTCCGTCGATGCCGCTGCAGCCGTAGCGGTGGAGAAGTGTGTGACCTTCGCAGGTGACGGTCGCGTGGTAGTCGTCCACGACCTCTTTGAGCCAGACCGCCTTCATGACGCCGCTTTCGCATGCATCCATGCCTACGCGGTCAATTTTGTCCACGTCAAAGATAGCGATGTAGAACCGATCGGGGATGGAAATGCCGCCGCCCAGCATAGCGAGAATGCCCTTGCCGATGGCGTCATTCTTGTATTCCAGAGAGCCATAAACCCGCCCGTCTTCGGGATGAAAGGCAATGCAGCCGAGGTGACCACACAGCCCCGTAACGGAGCCGATGAAATTCCCCAAAAGATCCGTTTTTACGAGCATCGTGGTGAAGGAGTAATACACGTACCCTTTTGCGAGATCCACCGCAATGCCCTGACAGTGTCCCGCCCGGTAGGAGCCGGAATTGATCCGTTTCGGTAAATTTTGATAATCCATCGTTATCTCCAAGTTTCAATATGTTTGACGACATTGTTCAAATCGTCATCTTCCCGCCGGACAAAGCCGTGTGCCTGCAGATAGGCCTCCGCTTCGGGGAACCAGCAGGTCAGCTTTTCAGGATAATGGCAGTCGGACGTGATGAGGACTCTGCCGCCCAGCCGCTTAATTTCGTCTAAAATGAATGGCGCCGGGTAAGGAACCGTTCGCAGACCCCGGGCAATGGCTCCCGTGTTCACTTCAAAGGTATCGCACCAGGGGAAAATGTCCCGCACCGTTTCCAGCATCATTTCCCGATACACGGGGGACTCTTCGTCAATGAGGGAAAACTTGGCGGGGAGATCGATATGCCCCACAATATCCGTCCGGTTCCGCTTCACGTGCTCCGCCAGTGCCCGGCAATAGTTCTCGCAGAACGCCATGGTGTCGCCCCCGTAGAGGGTGTCGATCAACTGAATCTGGGTTTCTCTGGTGTTGTCTACGGGCATACTGATTCCCCGCCGCACCAGCTCGTGCACGGAGGCGATGAGGTAATCATATGGCAGCTCCGGGAGGGGAGATTCCGCATCCAGCTCAATGCCGTTGTATACCGCAATCTTTCCACGGTATTCCTCTGCCAGCTCCCCGATTTCCTCGAAGCACTGCCCGGTTCCCTCAATGGACATACTGTAACTTTCCAGGGTTTTGGCGTAGCTGTGATCGGAGAAGCCGATAGAGTGAAATCCCGCGGCAATGGCGGCTTCAATCACCTCTCTGGGAGATTTCGCCCCGTCCGAATAGGTAGTATGAGTATGAAAATTCGATCTTTGCATGATATATCCTTTATGGTAATCGTAGTGTTGTCTCATTTCAGAAGGGCAAAAAGGTCACAAAACCGCTCCATGCGCCCGGCATAGGTCACGACTCTGCTTTTCCGGAGAGTCTCCCCGAAGCCGTAAGCCGCGTAAAGAAACGGCACGCCCGCTTCCTCCGCCGCCTGCCTGTCCCAGTCCGTGTCCCCCACGTACACGGGATTCTCAAATCCGTTTCGTTCGATGACAGCACGGATGTTGTCTGCCTTTCCTCTGCCGCTGTGTCCGGAGGATTCAAAATCCCGGAAGTTCTCCCACATTCCGTGAGCGGTGAGGAACGCCTGCACGTAGCCGTCCTGGCAATTGCTCACGATGGCAAGGGGAATCCCCCGCTCCGCAAGAGCCGCGATACCCGCTTCCACCCCGTCGTACAACACACCGCCTCGCTGGGGCAGCCACCGGTTTTCCCAAGCACAGCTTTCCTCCACCAGACGAAAAGCATCCCGGAAGGGCATTTCGGGGAACAGAATCCCCGCCACCTCTTCGTTGGTTCGCCCCATATTGCTCTGCACCAGTTTTCGGTCAATGGGCATGGCGGGAGTCACGTCCGGATGCGTCCGCAGTACCTCTTCCCATGCCGCCACCGTCGTAGGGGTAGCATCCCATAGGGTTCCGTCCAGATCAAAGAGGATACTGTCCCACCTCATTCAAACACCACCTTCTGGCGCGTATGGATGACTTCCTCGTTTGTCATAGTGTAATACTTCCGAAGGGGAGCCGGTTTTTCTTCGGTGCCGTCCTCCCGGATCACCCGGGCGTAGAGAATGTCGCCATCCAACCAGCGTCCCGCCGCATCCTGTCGGAGGAAGCCAGCCGTTTCGGCATATAAAAGATCCTTCTTTTCGTGGATAAACCGCAGTCCTTCCGCCAGACGCATGGTACAGCAGAACGGAGCTTCATACATCAGCATATGGAGAATCGGCTGCTCCTTCGTGACGATGGTGTCCGTTCCCGCGCCGCCGTTGTCCCGCTGCAGGGAGGCAAAGCCGTTATGGAAAATCCGTGCCGCCAGTGTCCGCCGCATGGGATTCCCCGTGATTTCGTACAGGGACAGCGCCAGCATCAGCGAATCCACCACGGCACAGGGCTCCGTCCAGGAATCCGCCCGCCCCCACCAGTTTTGGTTTTCGTAGGTCAGCGTCATACCGCTTTTGACGTACAAATCCAGAATCGCCTCCGCTTTCCGGAGAAATTCCGGTTCCTTCGTCTTTTGGTAAAGGCGCACCATCCCCCTTGCCGCTGTCAGCGTACAATGGGTCTGTGCTCGGATTGCCTCTTTGTCAATGGTGCCAAACACGTCCGTCATCTCCCGGAGAAGGGCGAGAACCGCCTCATCCCCCGTCAGCACGTAGTAATGGGACAAGCCGTCCACGCTCATGAAGGCGCACCCCACGTCCGTGGAGAGAAGCCATCCGTTCAACTCGGCACCGGAATGCCCCGACACCCCACCGTCGTTCATGCCGGAACGCTCCACGGGATAGGTTCCGATCCGTCCCCGTGCCGGAAGATACAGCCCCTCCACAATGGCACGGGCATCGTCAAGCACCGCCGGATCGCCGTACTGTTCCCAGTAAGCGCACAGCCCTCGGAGAAGCCAACTGTGTCCGGAAAAAGACTGTTCCCACAGAATCGGGGCGGAATCCTCTCCCAAAAAGCCTTTTTCGTTGCAGTGGCGGGGATATTCCCGAATCAGCGCCTTCATGCACGGATTCTCATATCCGTCGATGGCGGCGTGGGACACAAAGGCAAGGAGCGCCCGTCCCACCTTGTCCCCCGGCCATCCGTCCGTATCACAGAACACTTCGTCAATGCCGTAATAGGGCTCTTCCAGACGCTTTCGGTTCAGCCGGATCCGCTCCGCCAGTTCTTCTTCCCGGATGGGTACTTGTTTCATGGTTCTCTCCCTTGTTTGTTTTTCAGCGAATCAGCACCCGATAGTTTTCGTACAGCTTCGGGAACGCCTCAATTCCCGAGATGGTTTCATACAGGAAACGCCCCTTGTAATCCACCTCTTCCAGCGCGGTGAAAATGCCTTCCCAGTCGTTCTTTCCCATGCCGGGGAGCCAATGCTTTTCGTCCTTAAAATCGTAGTCGGACACGTGGAGGGTCACAATCCGATCCCCCACAGCGCGGATATAGTCGGCGTTGTTCTGAAGGAGGCAATGGTTCGTGTCAAAGCACACCTTCAGATCAGGCAGTTCCCGGAGGAAGGTCTGCATTTCGTCATACGTCCGGCAAAGGCAGGTACGGGGCAGGTTTTCCAGCGCCAGTACCATGCCGGCTTTCTTCGCAATCTCCATCAGTTTTCCGAAAGAATCCAGCGCCACTTTCATTCGTTCTTCCCGTTCCTCATCCTTGTAGGCTTCGCCGCTGGGATGGACAACCGCCATGGGAATCCCCGATTCGGCGGCAGCACCGATGAGTTCCGTCTGCACCTTCAGGAAATTTGCCCGCACGTTCGCATCCAGGGAAGCGGGGTCGATCTCGGAAAACGGTCCGAAAGGCAGGTGAATGGACGAAATGTTCACGCCGAAGGATGCCGCCATATCATAATATTCCCGGGCGCGGTGCCAGTAGTCCATTTCCACGAACATGGGCAAATACCCAGCCGAAAGTTCAATCTCCGTGATGTGATTCTCCCGCATGGCAAGAAATGCCTCCTCACACATACAGGCAGGGGGAACGGACGTAGCAAGCTTCCAGTCTTTACGGTCTGTCATAGAAAAATCCTCCTACATACGGGACATGGTTTTCCATCCCTTTGTTACACCTTTATCATAACACAGACACCGGACAATTTCAATAAGTTTCTCCTGATTTTTTATAAAATCCCCGATTCTCTCTTGACAAAAGCGGGGCAGTCGTATATAATTAAAAAGTAAAAGAAATACGGTACCGAATGAGAAACAGCGAAGACGGAACGAGTAGGTGTGCGGGGCTTCCCGCCGTGTCGTACAAGAGAGTCGGAATGGGTGGAAGCCGACATGACACAGCACGCGAAAATCACTCCCGAGCTGCAGGGTGAGCCCATGGTCAGCCCTTGCCGGAATCCCTCCGTTACAAGGGAAGCATATGCTGGTATGCAGGTGGTTAAGCGAAGGGTGTCTTCGTCCTGGATTGGGGCGGGGACTTTTTTTGTGAGAACGGACTTGCCCGCCTGCACAATCGGTCACGGGAAAAATACAAGAATCTATAAAAGGAGATCTGGTATGTACAACAAGGTCAATACCAATCTGAATTTCGTTGAGCGTGAAAGAGAAACGCTGAAATTCTGGAACGAAAACAAAATCTTCCAAAAGCAACTCAAGGAAAGCGAAGGCAGACGGGGTTACACCTTCTATGACGGTCCCCCCACCGCCAACGGCAAACCCCACATCGGCCACGTGCTGACCCGTGTCATCAAGGACATGATTCCCCGCTATCACTGGATGAAGGGATGCGATGTTCCCCGGAAAGCCGGCTGGGACACCCACGGTCTTCCCGTTGAAATCGAAGTGGAAAAGAAGCTGGGGCTCGACGGCAAGGAACAGATCGAAGCCTATGGGCTGGAGCCCTTCATCAACCAGTGCAAGGAATCCGTCTGGAAGTACAAGGGAATGTGGGAGGATTTCTCCGGCACCGTTGGCTTCTGGGCGGACATGGACGATCCCTACGTCACCTATGACAACAACTTCATTGAATCCGAATGGTGGGCGCTGAAGGAAATCTGGAACAAGGATCTGCTCTACAAGGGCTTCAAGATCGTTCCCTATTGCCCTCGCTGCGGTACCCCCCTCTCCGCTCAGGAGGTGGCACAGGGCTACAAGACCGTAAAGGAACGCTCCGCCGTTGTCCGCTTCAAGGCAAAGGATGAGGACGCATACTTCCTGGCATGGACCACCACCCCCTGGACTCTGCCCTCCAACCTGGGTCTCTGCGTGAACCCCGACGAAACCTACTGCAAGGTCAAGGCGGCGGACGGCTACACCTACTACATGGCAGAAGCCCTTCTTGACACCGTTCTCGGCGGTCTGAAGACGGAAGATGCCCCCGCTTATACCGTTCTCGATTCCTTCCCCGGTAGTGCGCTGGAATATCGAGAATACGAACCCCTCTTCGCCTGCGCGGGTGAAGCGGCGGAAAAGCAGAAGAAAAAGGCTCATTTCGTTGTGTGCGACCACTATGTCACCATGAGCGACGGTACCGGTATCGTTCACATCGCTCCCGCATTCGGTGAAGACGACGCAAAAGTGGGCAGAAAGTATGACTTCCCCTTCGTGCAGTTCGTAGACGGCGCGGGCAACATGACTCCCGAAACTCCCTACGGCGGTGTGTTCGTGAAGAAGGCCGATCCCCTGGTGCTGAAGGATCTGGAACGTGAGGGCAAGCTTTTCGACGCTCCCAAGTTCGAGCACGAATATCCTCACTGCTGGCGCTGTGACACGCCCCTGATCTACTACGCAAGAGAATCCTGGTATATCAAGATGACCGCGGTCAGAGAAAACCTCATCCGCAACAACAATACCGTCAACTGGATTCCCGAATCCATCGGCAAGGGACGCTTCGGCGACTGGCTGGAAAACGTACAGGACTGGGCGATCTCCCGGAACCGCTACTGGGGTACCCCTCTCAACATCTGGGAATGCTCCTGCGGTCACCGTCACTCCTTCGGCTCCATTGCCGAACTGAAGGAAATGTCCTCGAACTGCCCCGACAATATTGAGCTCCACCGTCCCTACATTGATGCCGTTACCCTGCGCTGTCCCGTCTGCGGCGGCGAAATGCACCGGGTGCCCGAGGTCATCGACTGCTGGTTCGACTCCGGCTCCATGCCCTTCGCACAGCACCATTATCCCTTCGAAAATCACGATCTCTTCCACGAACAGTTCCCCGCTGACTTCATTTCCGAAGCCGTGGACCAGACGAGAGGTTGGTTCTATTCCCTGATGGCTATCTCCACCCTCCTCTTCGACTGTTCTCCTTATAAGAACGTCATCGTTCTCGGCCACGTGCAGGACGAAAACGGTCAGAAGATGTCCAAGTCCAAGGGCAATGCGGTGGATCCCTTTGATGCGCTGAACACCTACGGCGCCGATGCCATCCGCTGGTATTTCTACTCCGGCAGTGCTCCGTGGCTCCCCTCCCGCTTCAGCGGAAAAGCCGTGATGGAAGGTCAGCGCAAGTTCCTCGGCACGCTGTGGAACACCTACGCGTTCTACGTGCTCTACGCCGACATCGACGAATTTGATCCCACCAAGTACAACCTCCGTGACTGCAAGCTGTCCGTCATGGATCAGTATATCCTCTCCGTCCTCAACACCACCGTTGCCGCCGTGGACAACCATCTGGCAAACTACCACATTCCCGAAGCCGCAAAGGCTCTGTATGAACTGGTGGACGAGCTTTCCAACTGGTATGTACGCCGCTGTCGGGAACGCTACTGGGGCACGGAAATGACGGAAGACAAGATCGCGGCTTACATGACCCTGTATACCGCTCTCGTCACCACGGTAAAACTGGCGGCTCCCATGATTCCCTTCATGGCAGACGACATCTACCGCAACCTGGTTCTCTCCGTGGATGCGAACGCGCCCGAATCCGTCCACCTCTGCTCCTACCCCGAATCCGACGCATCCTTCATCGACAAGGCTCTGGAAGCCAACATGAAGACCGTTGTGGATATCGTGGTGCTGGGTCGTGCGGCTCGAAACGGTGCCAACCTGAAGAACCGTCAGCCCCTCTCCGCACTCTACGTAAAGTGCGACAATCCTCTCGATTCCTTCTATTCCGACATCATCCGGGATGAACTGAATGTGAAGGCAGTCGAGTTCGTGGACGATATGTCCGCCCTCTCCTCCTACGCTTTCAAGCCCAATCTCCGCACCGTCGGTCCCAAGTACGGCAAGCTGCTGGGCAAGATCAACGCCGCATTCCGTGCGGACTCCTTCGATGGCAACGCCGCTATGGCGGAACTGAAGTCCACGGGCGCCGTTCACTTCGACTTTGACGGAGAAGCCGTCGCTCTGGCGGAAGAGGATCTCCTCATCGAAGTGAAGCAGAAGGAAGGCTATTTCAGCATCGCGGATAACGGCATTACCGCTGCGCTTGACACCAACCTCACCGAGGATCTCATCAATGAAGGCTTTGTGAGAGAGCTGATTTCCAAGGTTCAGACCATGCGGAAGGAAGCGGACTTCGTAGTAACCGACCACATCACCGTGGCTGTGACGGGAAGCGACAAGCTCAACACTCTCCTTGCCGCTGACAGCAACGACTTCTGCTCCGCCGTTCTTTGCGACAAGCTCCTCTTTGAAGCCGCAGACGGTGGCTACACCAAGGAGTGGGATATCAACGGCGAAAACGTCACCATCACCGTTATCCGCCTCTGATCGGAATCATTTGGCACACACTTTGCATATTAATAAAAATTATGCCTGTGCTATCGTTACTTGTTGTTGAGAATGCCGATGAAAAATTCAAGAAAATGTATTGATTTACGCGGCAAATTTTGATATAATATGTACAGATATTATTCACATGATTTTTTGAACTGGGAGCGAAGGTATGATTTCTCGTGACGTAACAATTAAAAACAATGTAGGTCTTCATGCAAGACCGGCTACGTTCTTCATTCAGAAGGCAAACTCCTACAAGAGTTCCATCTGGGTGGAAAAGGACGACCGCAGAGTCAATGCCAAGAGCCTTCTCGGCGTGCTTTCCCTCGGAATCGTGAAGGGCATGACCATCACCCTGATTGCCGACGGTGCTGACGAAGCCGATGCCCTCGAAGGTCTTGCAACTCTCGTAGACAGCGCATTCGCTGAATAATCCCCAATACGATAGGAATCCAATCTGAGCGAAGGTGCCATCAACACCCTCGCTCAATTTGTTATAGGTGAAGATGCAGCAGATTTCGAACAATATCGACCATCTCAGAGAGAAATCCGCCGCCCTTCCCCGCTCTCCCGGCGTATACATCATGGAGAACGAGGCAGGGCGCGTGATCTACGTGGGAAAATCCCGTTCTCTCCGTGATCGGGTGTCCCAGTATTTCCACGGATCCCACGATCCCAAAACGGAAAAAATGGCGGCATCCGTCCACGACTTCCGTTTTGTGACCTGCGATACGGAAATGGAAGCCCTGGCGCTGGAAAACAGTCTCATCAAGCAGCACACCCCCAAGTACAACATCCGGCTGAAGGACGCCAAGTCTTACCCCTATATCCGCATCGACGTGAAATCCCCCTGGCCCCGGATCACCATGACCCGCAAGAGAGTACCGGACGGATCCTTGTATTTCGGTCCCTATTCCTCCACCGCCACGGTGTACAGCATCATTGCACAACTGGAAAAGACCCTGCGGATTCCCACCTGCAAGAGACGGTTCCCGGAGGACATCGGACGGGAGCGTCCCTGCGTGTACTATCAGATGGGGCGGTGCATGGGTGTCTGCACGGGAAAAGTGCCGAGCCCCGACTATCATGCCGCCATCGAGCAGGCTGCGGGCATTCTCCGGGGCGGAACCCGGGACGTGATCCGAAACTTGACGGAACAGATGATGCGCGCCTCGGAAGATCTGGCGTTTGAGGAAGCCGCCCGGTGCCGGGATGCGATTGAGGCGCTGCGGAAACTGGGCGAGCGGCAGAAGGCAGTGGGCTCCCCTGACGTGGAATGCGACGTCATCGGGCTCCATCTCGCCGATCCCACCGGAGACGGAGTCAGTCTCAGGGACTGTGCCGCCGTGTTCTATATCCGAAGTGGCTACATCGCCGACAGCGAACATTTTGTCTTCGGCGGCGACGAGATCACCCGGGACAGCGGCGACGCCCTCTTGGAATCGGAAGCAGCCGACGACGGGGACAGCCCCCTCAGTTCCTTCCTCATGTCCCTGTACCAGTCGAGAGAGTACATCCCCGGGGAAATTCTGCTATCCTTTGAGCTGCCCGAGCACGACCGGCTTCTTCTCACCGATTATTTTTCTCACCGAGCCGGGCACAAGGTCACCGTCCGCACACCGAAAAAGGGAGCTTCCCGGTTTCTCTGCGATATGGCGGTTTCGGATGCGAGAACCCACGCGGAAAACAGCGCCAAGCGGGATAAAAACGATGAGCGCACGCTGGGGAATTTGGCTTCCCTCCTGTGTCTCGAGGTCTATCCCGAGCGGATCGAAGCCTACGACATCTCCAATCTGGGGGACGAGCATATCACCTGCGGTATGGTGGTGGCCTGCTCGGGCAAGCTGAAGAAGAGCGAATACCGCACCTTCACCATTCGTTCCACCGATTCCCAGGACGACTACGGTGCCATGACCGAAGCCATCGAGCGGCGGCTGGCGCACATCGGAGCGGAAAACGACTCCCTCTCCGCCTATCCGGACTTGATTCTCTTAGACGGCGGCAAGGGACACGTCTCCGTCATCCGCCGTCTGATTCGGGAAAAGGGATTCGACATTCCCGTGTTCGGCATGGTCAAGGACGAGCACCACAAAACCCGCACTCTCACCGATGAGGACGGAGAACTGGGCATTGCCCGCCATCCGGACGTGTTCCGCCTGATCTACGGCATTCAAGAGGAGGTACACCGCTACTCCGTTTCCCGCATGACGGGTGCCAAGAGAAAGACGCTGAAAACCTCCACTCTCGAAAAAATTCACGGCATCGGTCCCGCCAAAGCCAAGCGGCTCCACAGCCATTTCAAATCCCTTGCCGCCATCCGCGACGCCTCCCCGGACGAATTGAACGCTGTTCCGGGAATCAGCGAAGCCGATGCGGCAGCCATATTCCGCCATTTCCATCCTTCCGAACCGGAAGAACAACCATAGAAAGGGAACAACATTATGAGAATTATTACAGGAAGCGCACGGGGCACCAAGCTCATGACCCTGGAAGGGGAAAACACCCGCCCCACCACCGACCGGGTAAAAGAAGCCATTTTCTCCATGATTCAGTTTGACATTGAAGGCAGAGCCGTTCTCGATCTCTTTGCCGGAAGCGGTCAGTTGGCGCTGGAAGCCTTGTCCCGCGGTGCCGCCCGTGCCACCCTCATCGATCAGTCGAGAGAAGCGGTTGCCATTATCATGGAAAACGCGAAAAAAACCCATCTCTTCGAGAAATGCCGCATTGCCGCCTCCGACTACACCACCTTCATCCGCGGTGCCGCCGGACGGGAAAAGTACGACATTCTCTTCCTCGACCCGCCGTACCACACGAATCTTCTGCCCGCTGCTCTCCGCGCCATTGCCGATGGGGATCTCTGCGCCCCCGGTGCGACCATCGTCTGCGAAACGTCCACGGATCTGCCCGTCCGCGCCACCAGACTGCGGAAGGATGCGGATGCCGCCATGGATTTCGTGAAAGAAGAAGTCTTCGGTGGGGATGAAAAACTGATGGCACGCTATGAGGTTCTCCGCACCGCGCTGTACAGCCACACCCGGATTACACTGCTCACGCCCGCGAAGAATGCGGAAAACGCCTGAGGAGGAAACCATGAGAAACGCCATCATCACCGGCAGTTTCGATCCCGTCACCACGGGTCACACGGATCTGTTTCTCCGCGCCGCCCGGCTGTTTGATACCGTGACGGTGGTCATTCTCGCCAACACGGAAAAATCCACGGGGGTATTCTGCCCGGCGGATCGCCTCCGTCTGGTACAGGCCGCCATCGGGGAGTTGCCCGTCTCCAATCTCCGCGCCGCTGTCTACGGGGGGCTAACCTCCGAAATTACCAGAGACCTGGGGGCGACGTTCATCGTCCGGGGTGCCCGTTGTGCCTCGGATTTTGACTACGAAGCCAATCTGGCACAGATTATGAAGCGGTTTGACCCCGAACTGGAAACGGTCATCCTCCCCACCGATCCCACCCTGTCCATGATCAGCTCCACCTACGTGCGCGATCTGTTGAAATACGGCTGTGATCTCGCAGGATCCGTTCCCCCTGCCTGCCTCCCGCTGATGGAGGAACTGTACCACCCCAACCAAACCAAATGACCCCATGATCCATACGAAATGAGGAAATCCACCATGTCAGAATCCGTTCTCTCCCGCTTTTTGCGGTACGTGCAAATTGACACCCAGTCGGACGAGTCTTCCGCCACCTTCCCCAGCACGGAAAAGCAAAAGGATCTCGCCCGTCTTCTCACCGACGAATTGACCGCTATGGGTGCGGACAGCGTGTACTTTGACGAAACCTTCGGCTATGTCTACGCCGCCATTCCCGCCACCGATGGAGGAAAGGGGTCCCGCGTGCTGGGATTCATCGCCCATATGGACACCTCCCCTGCTGTCAGCGGTGCTTCCGTGAAGCCTCAGGTGATCCGGGATTACGACGGTGGGGACATTCCGCTGGGCAATAGCGGGCTCACGCTCTCCCCGAAGCAGTTCCCGGAGCTGGGGCAGTACGTGGGTCAGACGCTCGTCACCACCGATGGCTCCACCCTTCTGGGTGCGGACGACAAAGCGGGCGTCGCGGAAATCATGACGATGGCGGAAGAACTGCTGGCACACCCCGAAATCCCCCACGGCAGAATTGCCATTGCCTTCACCCCCGACGAAGAAGTGGGTGCGGGTGTGGATCATTTTGATGTAGCCCGCCTTGGTGCGGATGCCGCTTATACCGTAGACGGCGGCGCTCTCGGCTCTCTGGAATACGAAAACTTCAACGCCGCCACCGGTGTGGTTCATTTCCGCGGTGTCAGCATTCATCCCGGCTCAGCCAAGGGACAGATGCGCAACGCCTGCTCCGTGGCGATGGAATTTGCTGCCCTGCTCCCGCCGGATGAAATCCCAGAGCGCACCTCCGGCTACGAGGGCTTCTTCCACCTGACCGACATGGTAGGCGACGTGGAAAACGCCACCCTCTCTTACATCATCCGGGATCACGACCGCGCGAAATTCGAAGCCAGAAAAGAACAGTTCGCGGCTGCAGCAGATGCCATCAACGAGAAGTACGGTGCAGGAACCGCGGAAGCGGAAATCCGCGACTCCTATTACAACATGAGAGAGAAGATCGAGGACGGGTTCCTGTTCCTGATTGAGAACGCCAAGGACGAGATGGTGAAAATGGGCATCACTCCCTCCATCTCCCCCATCCGCGGCGGAACGGACGGAGCCAGACTGTCCTTCATGGGACTCCCCTGCCCCAATCTCTGCACCGGCGGTCACAACTACCACGGTCGATACGAATTCTGCTGCGTGGAATCCATGGAAAAAGTCACAGAACTGCTCCTGCGTCTGGCGCGTCGATAAAAGAAAAAAGCCCTGCATCCTTCGCGGGGCTTTTCGCATACAAAAACAGCCGACTTTTCACAGCCGGCTGTCTCTTTTTCTTTGCAAATTATTTTACAAGTCCGTTCAGGAGTCTGTCAAACATCGCGACCTTGTAGTCCACGATCTGCTTGGTGATTTCCTGTTCCGTCATGCCCTTGAAGGGGTTGTTCACGATGGCTGCGTAGTACTTGAAGATTTCCTTCATGGAAAGTTCTTCGCCGTACACGTCCTTCAGAAGCTGGAGGTAGGACTTCACTTCTTCCTTTGCGATGGTAACGGTGGTCTTGTTGCCGTCGTCATCCACAACCGTGATGTCTTCGTACTTCACAACGGGAATAAAGATGCCTTCTGCACTCTGAATCCAGCCGCTGACGTACCAATTCTGGTAGTTTTCGAAGATGCTGCCGTACCACTTGTCAACCACGATGCCGCCCATAGAAGGCTTCCAGCCGTTTTCCAGAATGGAAGAATGGTAGGTGCTGACCAGAATGAGGATATCGCCGTACACCTTCGTATTGGACTTGCTGTAAGCACGAACGAGGAAAGCGCCGGCATTCTTCGCGGTGAACACGCCGTCCTTGATGGTAACGCCTTCGGCATTGTCGTTCATCACAAGATATTCCATATCCGTGTACTTGACACCGTCCAGAGAAACAACGGAAAGAGCGAGAGATGCACCGGGAGTGATGGTGGACACATTGTCCTTCGTAACAACCTTCAGCTGATCTGCCTTCTTCAGACCGGGGATATAGTTCGGGTAAATTTCCAGCTCCAGACGGAAGAACGGAACACCGCCCTTGGTATAAGCATACAGATACACGTCACCGGGGCGTTTTGCCACGATGCAGTCGTTTGCGTAGTCGTAGTAAGCAACACTTTCATCGCTGGTGTACAGGTAGGCATCGGTAGCGAGAGCGCGGGTCTGACCTGCGAACATGGACATGGTGTAGGTATTCTGTTCGAAGTACTTACCCAGTTCCAGCTTCGAATCGCCGAAAGGATAGTACTTGCCGCCGGAAATGATGGTACCAGCAGAGGGCTTCACAGGCTTAACGCTCGGCTTAGACGGGAGAGTGGGCAGCTTCACACCGGACTCTACCAAAACCGTACCGTCTTCCAGGGGGTAGTTCTCAGAGGAAGCGGGCTTCAGAACGGTACCGTCGGCCGTTACCACATACTGGTTCTTGCCAGCAGATTCCAGAACGCTCTTTTCTTCTTCACAGATGCACTTCTTGCATTTGCACTCTTCACAAATCAGAGACGGGGTTGCCTTCTTCCAGATAGAAGAGGGAGCAGCAGCGGACACGGCAGAGGATGCCAGCGTAACCGCTACAAGCAGAAGCGCAAGGCTTCTCAGAGTTTTTTTCATAATAGAACCTCCAATAATGGGATATAGATAATAACCTATAATAATTATATCGTATTCTCCCCTTCTTGTCAATGATAAATTTCACAAAATGGGGAAATCCTTCCTTTTTTGTCCCTTTCTGCTTTACGGATTCAGATCCACATCTGCCAGCAGCCATGC
Organism: Eubacteriales bacterium; assembly: GCA_045538235.1. Lineage (GTDB taxonomy): Bacteria > Bacillota > Clostridia > Oscillospirales > CAG-272 > UMGS1696. The sequence continues at coordinate 1,816 of JAZSQX010000009.1, read as the reverse complement.
GTGGTCGGAGGCGTAAATCTGTTCGTTATAAACCAGCGTCTCAAACTGGAGAGAACGGCAGGAACGAGGCACCGTGATGTGGTCGATGGAGTTGGCGGAATTGTAGGTCTCACCCCAGCCGTGCCAGGAGCCCACCTTATTCAGACGAGCACCGGACTGATGCATGGCGTCGATGGACTTGATATTCCGCAGATACGTGGTAAACTGCGCCGACTTCTCATTGGCGTTAAAGTCACCCGTGGTGATAACGGGATATTTCTCGGATTTTTCAAGGACAAACTCGGACAGCTCCTCCACCTGAGCGTTCTGGAAGCTGGCGTCACCGTCACTTCCATCCCAGTGGGTGCTGACGAAGCAGAATTCCTCTCCGGTTGCGTTGACCTTCAGAACGGCCCATGTGATACAGCGGCAGCGACCGTTGTTGTAGATGCTATAATACTGCATTCCGGAGTCCACCAGAGTCAAGAGATCCTTCCGGAACATAATGGTGCTGGCCACGTTTTCATTTTTTACATTGGGATTCGCAAATTCCAAGAGTTCCCACTTGTCCATGTGATCGTACTGCTTCACGCCCTTGAACCAGGTCTTGCAGAATTCCTGCATTCCCACAACGGTGGGCTCATAGAATTCCAGCATTCCGAGGAAGATTTCCAGTCGGCGCTCGAAAGCAAAATCCTCTGGTTCTGGAGCCCCATAATCGATAAACTGAGCCAGCACGTTGGCGCTGATGACGCGGATGTCTGCATTCTCCGGCATAGGCTTGATATAGGGATCGTCAAACATATCCCCCTTCAGCGTCGTGTCGTTCGTTAGAGTGACCGTTTCCAGCTTCCCCATGATCTTGTCAAGGAATACATCCAACAGCTCGATCATGGAATGCTCCCCGCCCGCCTCCAGCAGCAGTTTACCGTTCCGGACGGCAATCGTATACTTGAGTGCGCCGGGATTTTCGAGAAGCTCGGATTCCTCCCTTCCCGTATTGCCCACAAGGATTTCATGGGCAGTGGGATCCATTTTCACGGTGCTGTAAACAGGGAGATAGAATCCCGTCTTCACTGCGATTTCGTCACGGAAGGACTCCACAGTTTCCTTCAGATCGTGATCCTTATAAATAATGGAGAATTCCGCGATGGAGGTGCCGTCCACGGTCCATTCCGCCACGTTGTATTTTTCCACGAGACATCCCGCTGTCGACTGTTCCATCGTCGTAAATCTCCCATTTTCTCCTTCTGCGAATACGTTGGCTTGCAGCCATTCAATTGCCTTGGCATAGCCTGCATCCGTATATGCCGCTACCGCAATGAAATCCCCCTTTACGGTAACCCGGTAATCCTGATACCGCAATCCCTCATACAGCTCCTCGGACTGGGGATAGTTGGTATGCCCCACTAAAATGCGGTATTTTTCGCCGGCGTGGGTCTGTCCCTTCTTCAGAAAATCGTCGTGCCGCTTGATGGAGGCACCCGTTGCCTTCTCAAAGGCCTTCTGGATATTATATGCCGCCGCCCCGTCTGCGGGAAGTGCTTCCAGGGGATAGACCACTTCGTAAGAGGTCACGCCGTTTTCCGCCAGGATCATCTGGGCGGGTTCTGCCACCTCGGGCTGGGTTTCTGCTTGGGATTCGTTCGGTGCCGTATCCCCACCGCAGGCCAGCAAAGGCAGGGTCAGGCAGAGGCACAACAGCAGGTACAAAAGCTTTTTCATGGTTTCAGTCTCCTGTTCAATCCATACGATCTATGTTCGCATTCTCATGCATCGATGCCGCGTCATCATCGTCTCGCCGCGATCGTCCGGGTCAGATTTCATCATCGGTGTA
>JAZSQX010000298.1:0-3012 GCA_045538235.1 Eubacteriales bacterium | reverse complement strand
CCGCCGCCATGCCCTACCGCGCTATGACCAATATCATCAACTTCATCACCGCCGTGGGACAGGTAGTCCCCGGCTTCGATTCCAGAGAGACCCTGCTCTATTCCCCCGAGCTGAAGTTCTACTCCAACCGCATCAAAATGGACACCGACCTCAACACCAACATCCGAGGCCTCCATTGCCTGGGTGACTCCAGCGGCTGGACCCGTGGCCTGATGATGGCCTCGGTGATGGGTGTCCTCATGGGACAGAAGCTGCTGGAGCAGGAGCAGAACTGATTCCCCCAAAATCCATTCGATACGGGAGGTTTCCATGTACGCGCACGATCTCATTTTCATCGCTGAACTGATCGGCATCATTGCCTTCGCCGTATCGGGCGTACTGGTGGCCATTGAACACAGCCTCGACGCCTTCGGCGCGGTGGTGCTGGGCACCACCACCGCCGTGGGCGGCGGCATGGTGCGGGATATTACCGTGGGCAACACGCCGCCCCTGGTCTTCACCAACCCCATCTATGCCCTGCTGGCGGTGGTGGTGTCCCTGGCCGTCTTCTTCTGTGCCTATTTCCTGGGCAGCCGCGTCAACCTCCGCAGTCCTCATCTGATGCGGATCGTCAATGTGTTCGATGCCATTGGTCTGGCCATTTTTGTCACCGTCGGCGTGGATGCCGCCCTGGCGGGGGAAATGGGAGACAATCCCTTCCTCGCCATCTTCCTCGGCACCGTCACCGGTGTGGGCGGCGGCGTGATCCGCGACCTTTTTGCCGCCACCGTCCCGGCTATCTTCCGCAAGCACATCTATGCCAGCGCCGCTATCCTGGGTGCCGCCATTTACTATTTCTCCGCCAAAGCGGGAGCACCCATTCTCCTCTCCCTGCTTGCCACCGTGGCAGCCGTGGTGATCATCCGCATACTGGCAGCCCATTATCGCTGGAATTTGCCCCGGGTACCGCTGTCCAAATCCAACGACGAGACGTACAAAGCCCCGCCCCAAGCTTGAGCCGCGCACTTTTTGTCGAGCGATTTTCCCCCGCAAGAGAGAATTCCGGCCAAAATATTTCCCAAACCCCTTGACAAACGAGCCAACCCATGGTATACTGTATAAGCACCAAGGAAGTGCGCGCTCAGTCCTCGCCGGAATGGCGAAACTGGCAGACGCCCGGGACTTAAAATCCCGTGATACGAAAGTATCGTACCGGTTCGATCCCGGTTTCCGGCACCAATACCGCGGGGTAGAGCAGTTCGGTAGCTCGTCGGGCTCATAACCCGGAGGTCGTGAGGTTCAAATCCCACCCCCGCAACCAAGAAGAGGGGTCAAAAAAGATGCACCCCAGAAAACCCGAGAAAATCTCGGGTTTTCTTCTTTTTTCGCCGTTTTTCTCGCTTTTTCAAAAATCAAAAAACAATGCGGATAAAAAGATGCAAAACGCATTTTGGGGATGTCGGTGGAGACTTGAACCTCAGACTTCCCTTTTTTGAGGTATTTTGTCACCTTTATTTCAAGATTTCTCGTATTTTTTTCTGATTTTTTTTGTTAACTTTCTATGTCTACCCTTTATTAATGCTATAATTTCAAGTTTCAATCAAATTATTGGGGCGATGTCTGAAAATATTTTTTCAGGCATCGCCCTTTTTGTTTTTGGAGGTGAATAATAATCGCTTATGATTATAAAAAAGAAGACCTAAATTGCATGTACTGTTTGTTTTACAGTCACGGACGGTGCAAGCGTGATCGGTGCTGTTGCTTCGAAGAAAAGATCAAATTAAATTCTGATACCTCTACGGCGAAGACGAAACAGTGAAGGCCACTCCCGAAGAAGTCGCATACATGACGATTCGGGATCAGAACGATCCGAACTTCCTCTCGGGACACTGCGACTGCATCGGCGAGTCCGACTTCAATCAATCGTGGTACCCGGATGAATTGTTCGGACAGGATTTTGCAGAACTATGAAAGGAGACGAACCATGCCGTATTTTGATAAACACGGAACTGAAATCAAAGCAGGAATGTACATCACACTCGGCGAGGGATGCGAACCCGACTTGGTATATGACACCGTCGATGCCTACGGGAATCCCGATCTCGGAGTCAATGCATCCAACGAAGCATACCTCGAAAGAAATCCCTTCGCAAGCCGCGAATATTACTCTCTGTCCAACTTCGATATGCGAGAAGTTGAGATCTGTGATCAGGTAGAGGGCTTCGAACAGACGATGTAAAGAAAGGAACGGTGAACAACCATGAACAAAACAGAACACGAAATGAGAATTCTCTTCGGTGAGAGCGATCTCTTCTATGATGCAATGTTCTGCGGAAAAATGATGATCGGCAAGATTGATCACGACATCCGCGTCAAGCTCGAATTCATTTCCACGCACATTGCCAATCAGTACAACGCCATGAAGGTGACGGTACTCAATCGCACAGACGGTGAGATCGACAAAACAGTCATCCCGTTCAAGGATATCATCGGGCTGAAGAACGGCTATGATCCTTACATCTGGGACGATGACAACAGCAAAGGCTGGTACGGTTTCAAACCGACAAGCGATGAATACGATCGCATCTCTAACACCATCCACGACTATATGTCCCTGTTCGCAGATGAGAACCTCGGCTACGAAATGAAGTCGATGTGATGGAAAAGAAGATGCCGGTCGGTAAGATCGATTTCCTCGATACGAATGGAGAAGTCGGTGAAACCTGCTATTACTACACCGAAGAAGAATTCCTCAAATCGGTGAAACATGAAAACTACTACGGTGCTCCTATGGTGGTGACGGTCTTTCGGGATGATAACGGGCAGACGATCCCGCTTGATTTTATGAAAGACTTCGATCCCTATCCGCAGGAGTTTCACATTATCGATTACGAAGAAGGTGAAAACTTGAACGAATTCCAAAAGCTCGAACACCTCGCAAAGCAGTACAAAGCATTGTATCCGCAAGGGACACGAATCGAGCTACAGATGATGCGCAGCGATCCACGCCCCATCAAACCTGGCACACGAGGT
>JAZSQX010000043.1:0-8837 GCA_045538235.1 Eubacteriales bacterium | reverse complement strand
GCAGAATTTCAGAGCGGAGTCAATGAAAAAATGCGTCACGTCATGGTTGCTTGCAAGAATACCAGCGATAAATCCGAACAGAGACTGTCCGTCAGAAACGTAATATGCTTCGGTATCAATGAGTCTGCACTGATACTTGATATCAAATTTGAGTTTGTCCCCCTTTTCGATGCAGACAATGGAACCCTTGGTCGTTCCAAGTGCGTTGTTGACGAGTTCGATCAGAGTCTTCGTTTTGCCGGAGCCTTTTTTGCCGATGATTAACTTAATCATGTGTTACCTCCATGTGTTTTTGTCATTTATTCGCGATACCACGCATCTCGCTGCCCCAACGGAGAGGGCTTCTCCATCGGGATCAAACGGGAATACGCAGGAGTTGCTTTAGTTCATTCTCTTTTCCAGTGCTGCTTTGTGATCTTCGAACCCGGGCTTGCCGAGGAGAGCGTACATATTCTTCTTGTATGCCTCTACACCGGGCTGGTCGAAGGGATTAACCCCCAGCATATAACCGGATACAGCGCAGGCGAGCTCGAAGAAATATACCATCCAACCGAAGGTGTATTCGCTTCTGTCTTCCGCTTCAATTACAATGTTGGGAACGCCGCCGTCGTTGTGAGCGAAGAGCGTACCGGTCATTGCCATGCGGTTGACATCATGCAGCTCCTTTCCGGAGAGGAAGTTGAGTTCGTCGATGTTATTGGGGTCGTCCGGGATGACCACTTTGTCTGCGGAATTCTTGAAATCGATGACGGTTTCAAACATAGTACGCAGACCTCCCTGCACGTACTGACCGAGAGAATGCAGGTCAGTGGAGAAGATCACGGAAGAGGGATAAAGTCCCTTGTTGTCCTTCCCTTCGCTTTCTCCGTAGAGCTGCTTCCACCATTCGCAGAACATCTGCACGGAAGGTTCGTACGCTACGAGAATTTCGATGGACTTGCCCTTGTTGTACAGGATATTGCGGATTGCCGCATACTTGAGACAGTCGTTGTCTTCGACGGTTCCGCCTGCATAGCGGGTTCTGGCATCAGCGGCACCCTTCATCATCTCGTCGATATCGATACCGGCAACGGAGATGGGAAGAAGTCCAACAGCGGTAAGAACGGAATACCGACCCCCGATGTTATCGGGAACCACAAAGGTTTCGTAACCTTTATCGGTGGAGAATTCCTTTAGCTTACCACTTACGCGGTCAGTGGTGACAAAGATACGTTCTCTGGCACCCTCTTCCCCATACTTCTCTTCGAGAAGTTCCCGGAAAATACGGAAGGTAACGGCAGGTTCTGTCGTTGCACCGGACTTCGAGATGACGTTGATGCAGATGTCACGACCTTCGCAGATCCGAAGAATATCAGCGAGGGCGGAAGAACTGATGGTGTTCCCTGCAAAGTAAACGTCGGGGGTGTCCTTCTTCAGATTATTATACAAAGGAGATTTTACAAACTCAATGGCAGCACGAGCTCCGAGATAGGAGCCACCGATGCCGATGACGATGAATACATCGCACATTTTCTGAATCTTAGCGGATGCAACCTTGATTCTTGCAAATTCCTCTTTATCGTAATTGACCGGCAGATCGACCCATCCGAGAAAATCTGCCCCTGCGCCCTTGCCACTCTTGACGAGTGCATGAGCGGCTTCTGTCAGATGGGAGATCTTGCCGATTTCTTCCGGCGCTACAAACCCATCCACAAACTTTTCGTTGATACTAATTGCCACGAATTGTCCTCCAAAACGTTATACGGAAATCTTCCCTTCCGGGAGTGTCAAATTTACGTGATACGCCACGGGAGTTTTGATCCAACTATATAATACACTATTTTTTCTGATTTTTCAATAGTTTTTCAGAAGCTTTTAGAAAATTGTTTATTTCAAACAATAAATTCCCAACATCCGCAGAAGCAGTTCAAAGTAACGGATCTTTTCAACGGACTCTGCAGCAACAATATCCGATTCTGCAACGACTTCCCCGTCTGCCAGATACCGTACCACGCCAACGGCATCCCCGGCTCTGACCGGTGCCGCAATACTTTCTTTCATAAGAATTTCCGTTTGTACCGTTTTATTCTTCCCTTTTGGCATCAGCATTGTGTAGGGAGGATATTCGCAGGCACATTCGTTTTTCACACCGCCTAATACCGGAATGGTGCCAGCGCTCCCCCCTTCGTCCCGATACAGGGAATAATTGGCGAACCCGTAGTCTAAAAGTTGTTTCGCCCCTTCGTTTCGGATGTCCCGGCTTTCCGCGCCCATGATGACGGCAATGAGATGCATTCCGTCTCGCTCTGCTGTAGCACTCATGCAGAATCCGGCTTTTGCGGTGGATCCGGTTTTCAGTCCCGTTGCGCCGCTGTAAAACCGAATGAGACGGTTGGTGTTGGACAGACCAAAGGCACCGTTTCGGATGGTATCCATCCAAATGGTGCTGTACTTTGTGATCGTTTGATGCTTCAAAAGCTCTCGTGACATGAGAGCGATGTCATAGGCGCTGGTAAGATGCTTGGTGGTGTCGTCATCCAGACCCGTGACATTTTCAAAATGTGTGTTCAGCATTCCCAGTTCCTCAGCCCGTTCATTCATACGATTGACAAATGCCTCCTCACTTCCCGACACTTTTTCCGCGAGAGTGACAGCAGCATCGTTCGCCGAAGCAATAATCACGCATTTGAGCAGTTCTTCCGCCGTCATGGATTCTCCAGGCTCCAGATACACCTGGGATCCTCCCATGGAAGCCGCATATTCGCTGACGGTGAGGCTTTCATCCAGAGAAATGTTGCCGGCATCAATTTCCTCCATGAACAGCAGAAGGGTCATGATTTTCGTGACAGAAGCCGGCGGTAGCGCAAGATCCGCGTTTTTGGCGTATAGCACCGTTCCCGTCGTTTGATCCATCAGTACAGCGGATTTGGCATTGACAGAAAAGGGCGTCTCATCGGGGATATTTGCCTGCACGGCGGTCGGGAACATAAGAACTGCCAAAAGAAGTATGGCCATAATTTTTCGAAGCATAAAAACAACTCCAATGAAAAGATAGACTTGCTACATTTTATTGGAGTTGTTTGAATTTTATGCGTTTCTCCTCAGAACATATGACGCTTGATGACTTCGCAGATATTCGTCAAAATTCTGCCGGACTCACCCGGAGAGAGAGGCTCTTCCGCATAACGGATTCGTTCAAAATCTGCCGTGATGGCGGTGATTTCGGTCTCGGACACCGCGCGGATAACTTTCCCTTCGATCTCCCGGGGGGTATCGGATCGCTTCAGAATCACGTTGCGTTTTTTATAGATCTTCAGTAAAACGGCGTAGGCATAGCATAACTGCTCATCGTAGGATTCCAGTTTGCCGAGCCGCTGCAGAAAGGTTTTGTAGGATTCCGTCTCCTCTGCCATGCCGTTGTAATCCCGGATGGCGGCATCTTTGCTGAGGAGTTTCTTTTCGTCCTGGTAGTTGTACTGTCCGTCCTCCATGTCGGGATCCGAGGAGCGGGCGAAGATTTCTTTTCCAATGAGAATGGTCTCAAAAAATTCCTGGAGCCAGGCGCGTATGCGGGCAATGATCTTCGGAAGCCAGCCACTTCGGATACCAATGATCAGAAAGACCGCCGCTACTGCCATGAGAAAGAAAACAGCCAACAAAAACTGGTTGTCCGGCGACATCACGCTGCGCTCAAATTCCAGAGACGCGTCCTCCGGATCCACATAGTCGTAGACCTTGTAGTCACTCTCATTGGCGGCATTGGAAAACAGGTTGTAGGCGATGACGAACAGTAAGGCTTTCAGAATGATCCCCATGCCGGACACAGCCACGTAGATGACACCGCAAGCAGCAATCATCAACAGAATGAGAATAACGACCAGAAGCATATTGTAGGCACGTGCGGCTGGGGTGATCACGGTGACGACCGAGCCGCGATATCGCTTCTGGAGATTGCTTTGGTTATAGATCAGAAACACACAGAAGCTGAACACAAGAAGCGGTACCGCCAAACGTGAGATCATGGTTTGATCGTTATCGGATGCAGCGCCCGTCAACACAAGGTAGAAGCCTTCGATAAAGAAGAAAGCACATCCCGTTATGAGGACAAAGATATTGGACAGCCGCTCGATGGGATAGAACCAGATCACACATCCTCCCACTGCGCAGATAACAAACAGAAGCGCGGCGAGAATTCCATAGAGAACGGTGGTGTAGCGGATGATATTGTTTGCGCAGAGAAAATCCATATAGGAGTTGAAAACAATTCCCACCACAACCGAAACCAGAAGAACAATCAGAATCGGGATGAGTGCATACTGCAGACGGAATTTGTCAAAAAAACCGTCGTTTTTCGAGGAATACCCGTCAGCGGAGGCTTTTTTGCCAATCACGGCGGCAAATACCCACTGTGCACCGTAGCCGAAGAACGTGCTGAGAATGGCAAACATCGGCAAAACATCCCTCGATGCGGGAAAGCGATCTCCTAAAAACACGAAGGAAAGTGGAATCATCAGCATGGCAACGGCGAGGAGGGAGATGAAATTCATCAAGCGATTCAAAACCGAATTCATAATACCTCCTTACTCTTCCACGAAAGTTTTGAAATGGACCTCAATATCATCGGGGATAATCGCGGCATTGAGATTGGAAGAGGTAATATAGAAAATCACCTCAATCCCAAGCTTCCGCATGGCATAGCAGAAATGGATCATTCTTTCGCTGAGATAGGACGAGACAAAGACGATGTTTCCGCCCCGGGTATAGACGTAGGGATTGGCGAGAATGTGATCGAGCATCTTCTCAATGGGCGTGGAAATCATGAGATCGAGCTGAGCGAGAAGGCGAAGTGCCCCGATGACGCTTGTCTTTCCCTTGAGCTCCGGCGAAACGAAGATTTTCCCGCCGATCTCATCGTCCTCCGATACAGCCGCCGACAAATCGTCACCGAAGGATTCCGGCGGAGTGTTCGAAATAAAGCGGACGGGGATATTCTCCGGTGCGGCATTGTCGAGAATGGTCGCCACCACGGACAGGCAGAGTTCCACCGTTCGTCTGGTTCCGGGATAGCCGGGGATGGTCTGCTCAATATCCCGCGACTGCATATTCATGATGATGTTGAAGAGATGCCGGGTAGTGTACTCCTCCACATTGGTCATCAGACTGCCCCGAACGGCTGTCTGGAGCCAGTTGATATGGTTAATGGGATCGCCGGGAGCGTAATCGCGCACGCCAGCCTTCAAGAGAGGGTCGCTCAGCAGGCTGTGTCGAACGATGAAATCCCCGCTCCGGTACTTGGATGTGGTAAATTCTTTCTCAAGATTGATCGCCTTCGGAAGAACCACAACACAGTTTTTGACGCTCTTTTCCGGTACAATCACTTTTACCTGCGCCACGGAACCGAATAAATCGTTGGCAATCATAGTGACCTCCCCAACATGGTAGGTGCCCCGGACGTCACATCGGATTCTCCAGCGGCGGCGGATCATCTGGTTGCCGCGAAGGACGAAAATGCTGTGGATAACGCGCGGGTAGGTGTCCTTTACTTCTCCGGTTTTCTCATCTTTTTCGACGATATGAAAACTGAGTCCGTCTGGAAGCTCCGTGTCTACCTTCAAAAACGGGATGGGGAGGGACTTATTATTTCGGATTTCCTCGTACATATAAATCTCTTCGTCTTCAAAGACTTCCGAGGTGGAGAGGGATACCGTATAATCCAGGTTTTCAAAGGCGCGATTCTGGTAGAGATTCTTCTGAAAGAAATAGGCGAATACTGCCGCAAGAAGCAATGCCAAATAAATCATGGGTCGCTCCTTTATCGTCCTTAGTCGATGGGGGCACGTACGGTATCAAGAAGATACTCGATCACCTGCTCATTGGTATCGGTGAGGCGGATGGTGTTCTGAGAACGGGTGATGATTCGGTGGGAGAGTACGGGAATTGCCACCTTTTTTACGTCATCCGGCAGTACGTATTCCCTGCCGAGAATGGCGGCGTATGCCTGGGATGCCTTCATCAGAGCGAGAGACGCGCGGGGGCTGACACCGAGACGGAGACGGTCGCTTTCTCTTGTTGCCGTCACGATATCGAGAATGTAGTTCTTGATCGGCTCACTGACGTTAATGCTGGAAACGCCTTCCGAAGCAGCCATGATATCCTCTCTCGAACAAACAGGGGAAAGAGAATCCAGAGGACTCGCACCATTATACTGGGTCAGGACGTTTTTTTCAGCTTCGTAAGCGGGATAACCGAGTGAGAGTTTCATAAAGAAACGATCCATCTGCGCTTCCGGCAGGGGGAAGGTTCCCTGGGACTCAATCGGGTTCTGGGTAGCGATAACGAAAAACGGTTCCGCGAGGGGATAGGTGACGCCGTCGATGGTAGCCTGGTGCTCGCCCATGCATTCCAGAAGCGCCGACTGGGTTCTGGGGGTGGTTCGGTTGATTTCGTCCGCGAGCAGAATGTTGGTGAACACCGGACCTTTCCGGAAGACGAAATCCGAGGTTTTCTGGTTGAAGTAGTTGACGCCGGTGATGTCGGACGGAAGCAGGTCGGGGGTGAATTGGATTCGACCGGTATCCGCAGAGATGGATTTTGCCAGTGCTTTCGCCAGAGTTGTCTTACCGGTACCGGGAATATCATCGAGTAGGATATGCCCGCGACTGAGAAGTGCCGTTACCACGAAGCGAATCTGCTCTTCTTTACCGAAAATGGCTTTGCCGACGTTCGTGATAATGAGGTTTGCAATCTGAGAAATCTGATTCGCGTTCATAGGAATCTCCATTCTGATATCATTCTGTTGACTTACTGATAGCGCTCTTTGGGGAAGTATTCGGGAATGACGGACACATCCTCGATTTCATTCAGAACATCCTTTTTGCTTCGCTGAGGGCTGACAAGGAAGGTGGACGAAGAGGCATCCAGATACACTTCCACAAGGGTGTAGATTTCCCCGTAAAAACGCACAAGCTGTCCGATCATTCTTCTAACCTTGCCATTGTATGGGTTCCACTCCTCCGGCTCATGTCTGCCGCGCATCAGTATATTCCCACGGTAGGCGTTTCCGGTTGTGTTGGTAATGTAATAAATGTCGTTCCCGTCTTTTTTCTTGTGAATGTAGTTCATGGAGCATCCTCTTGCCAGACGCTTATCAATACCGATCTTGAGAAAAACAGGAAGATGATAACTGAGGATACCAAGAAATTCTCGACGGGGCATTTTGTCGATGTAAACATCCGGTGCAACGCCGAAATTCTTGGTTGCCTGAAACAGCATATCAGCGGAGACCGAGTCCGTACGGTCTACCGTCGTTTTGTTTGACGGGAGATAATATGCCACACCGCCCTGTTCGTTTTCGTTTTTGAAATAACTGCGGTAGACTTTTTCGTCGGTTACATCTTTTCCGAAAATTTCTTGCAAAAGAGCCTGTACATGCCCGTCTTCCTCGGATTCAGTTCGGAGGGCATCATTTACGGACGTGGTAGGAACGGATGATTCCTCAGCTAAATGAGGAAGTTTTCCGGTAGCAATGATTTTCCCCCCGTCCTCATAGAATTTCTTCAGAAGCTGCAGAGTTTTCACGCTGATCACGGACATGGACGAGAGAACGATGATCTTAAACTGCATGGTGTATTTGCCATTGTTGAGGTATAGACACCCTCCGTCCGTAAAGCTTTTTTCTTCCAGAATATTCGGATGAACAAAGGTGGCATCTACGCCGACATAATTGAGAAAATTGTTCATCAGTTCCATGTAGTCAGCCGATTCGGGGGCAGGTGGATATTCAAAGGAGGTGGCATTGGCATGGTACAAATAGGTAGAGGCATGGATGGACTGGATGGGATAGAGAATGGCAACTTCGCTGATGTGCGCCCCACCGCCGAGAAGCGTCTGAACCCGCGCAGCGTAAGAGGCGAAATCCGCTACGTCGTTCCCCTTTGTAAAGATGGATCCCCAGGAGCGGTTTTCCCCATCTGCGAGATTTGTTTCCGTGCGAACGCGATCCTCGCCGAGATGGGTGAAAATCATATTGACCCCTCGGACGTAAGCGTGCATCGATTCGCGGTAAATGATGTCCCGGTTCAACTGCTGGAAATGTTGGAACAGATCGGCACAAACCGCAGAGGAGCCGAACTGATCTGCTGCCCCCGCCGCCACGCGGATTCCGTTTAGTCCGTAGAGATAGGCATATGGCATGGACAACCCGGGAGCAGAGGCGTATTTCTGGAATAATTGTCCGTCACCGAACATCCAGGAGCAAGCAGTGGTCTTATATTCAGCCGGGTATCCGGTGCAGAATACCCGATGAGCCTGACAGTAATCCGCCGCAGCACGGAGATATCCCCGCACAAACAGGACAGATCGGCAGGTCATAAACAGGTTCTTATACCGTTTCGCGTGTCCGGGAAAATCGCGGAATATCAGCGGGTAATAGGGTGCCGGGTCAAATTCATACATTTTGCGGAAGGTTTCGTTAAAGCTTTCATGCCACATCCGGCGATTCTGTCCCTCATAGTTAATATTCCGGTAAAGGAATAAATCCAGCGGCGGTGTCTCTCCCTCGTTGTACCCCAACTTGAGAAGCAGGATTCCAAAGGTGTTTTTCAAATACGTCAGGCAGGTATCGTAATCGAAAAGATCCAGATCTTCCATGGCAGAATCCACTTCGCACACGTATTCTTCGATATTCCAGTTTCCAGCGGGAACCGTCCACTCGAGAACGCCATTGCGGATAAACTCCCTTAGGTCGATGACGGTGAAATCATCATCATTGACCGCCACAAGTGACATGAGTTTGCCGCTTGTGCGAAGCTGACGGCTGACCGTGTTCCCTTCCGTACAAAGTCGGAGGCCAAGCGGTC
>JAZSQX010000203.1:0-4124 GCA_045538235.1 Eubacteriales bacterium | reverse complement strand
ATCATCGCGGACGAGCCTACGGGAAACATCGACCCCAAAATGTCGCTGGAAATCATGAGTCTGCTTCTGAAGATCAACAAGCTGGGCAAGACTGTGATCGTAGTAACCCATGAAAAGAGTCTGGTGGACTACTACAAGCAGCGCGTGATCAGCATCCGGGACGGACTGGTCGTGGATGACCGGATCGGAGGTATGTTCAATGCGAAGATATAATTTGTTTTACTTTATCGGACAGGCATTGTCGGGACTGTGGCGGAACAGCGTTATGAGCGTAGCGTCTATCGCGGTTCTTATGAGCTGCCTGGTGGTGATTGGCGGCTTCTCCCTTCTGGTGTACAACATCGATGTGAATCTGGACGAATTCGCTCTTCTGAAGGAAATCGTGGTGTACTGCAACACCGATGCCACCGAAGAAGAAGTGGTTGCCATCGGGGAAAAGATCGCCAAACTGAGCAATATCGAATCCATCCGCCGTGTCACCAAACAAGAGGCGCTGGAAGAGATGAAGGCGGAATACGAGGAATACGCGGACGTGTCGGAAGAGAACAACCCGTTGCCCGAGTCCTTTGTGATTACTTATCAGGAAAACGACAAGGTGGTCGAACTGGACTACCAGCTCAAGCAGATTGAAGGGATCAAGAAGGTGAACAACCGTCTGGATCTCGCCACGAAAATTGAAAATCTGAAGCACGGCGTGATGCTGGTGTTCATCTGGTTCCTCGCCATTCTGGTGGTGGTCAGCATTTTCATCATCATCAATACCATCAAGCTTTCCGTGTTCTCCCGTCGGAACGAAATCAGCATCATGCGATACGTGGGTGCTACGGGATGGTTCATCTCCCTCCCCTTCGTGATTGAGGGCATTTTCATCGGTCTGTTCGCTTCCGTGGGCGGGTACTTTATCGTATGGTATATGTACTCCTACGTGGAAAAAATGGTCAGTGCCGATCTGGGTATGATCAATATCGTGTTGTTTGACGATATCAGCCGCTTTGTCCTCGTCGGATTCGTGATTTTGGGAATCGTAACCGGTATTATCGGCAGTTCGATTTCCCTCAGCAAGTATTCGAAACTGTAATCGACCGAGTTCCCGCTGACCTGGCGGGTGAAACAAAGGAGCAACGATTTATGAAGAAAATCATCAAGCGCGCGGCGGTGGGGGGACTCGTTCTTGCCCTTCTCACCGGAAGCGTCCTTGCGGCAGGCAATCTGACGGATGCCACGGTGAAGTCTTACGAAGATCAGCTGGCGTCCATTCAGGCGAAAAAGAAGGAAGCCTTGAGCGTCCTGGCACAGATTGAAGACCAGCAGAATTATACTTACAGCGAAATGGAACGGCTGGATGAGGTGATTGGGTATAACAACCAGCTTAAGAATCTGGCAGAAGGTCAGCTTGACACCATTCTCAAACAGATCGAGGAAAAAGAAGAAAATATTAAGAATACGGAAGAAAAACTGGCACAGCAGGAGCAGGCGTTCCTCGACCGTATGGTGCAGAACTATATGGAAGAAGATACGGACTACATTGAACTGATCCTGGGGGCTGAGAATCTTCTGGATTTCCTCACCCGATTCGAACGGGTCAAGGCGGTTCTGGAATATGACCGCGAGATCATGGCGAATCTAAAGGAAAGCAAGGCGGCTCTCGAAAACGAAAAGAAGAATCTCGCCAAGGCGAAGGAAACCCAGCTTGACCGGGTTACCACGCTGGAAAATGCCATTTCCGAGAACAACGCGATTTATCAGACCAAACTGGCTTACATTGATCGACTCAATGCCAATCAGAGCGAATGGTCGGAAGCCTATGCGTATAACAGCCAGTTAGAGCAGAAACTCAATAAGGAACTGGAAGAGTATCTGGCAGAGCTTCAGCGGAAGAGTCAGGCGGCTTACGTGGGTGGTGACATCGGATGGCCTCTGGAGCTGGGCACCTACTATTACGTGTCCTCCGAGCAGGGATGGCGGAATCTGTGGGGTGTACAGGACTACCATCTGGGAATCGACCTTGCCTGTGCCGCCGGAACCAATATCCGCGCCTCCAATGCGGGAACCGTTCTGAAAAGCGAATACCATTACAGTTACGGCAACTACGTTCTCATCGACCACGGCGGCGGAATTGCAACCCTGTATGCCCATATGTCCGAGCGGTTGGTTGCGGCAGGGCAGACGGTTACGGCAGGCCAGTTAATCGGCTACTGCGGTCTGACCGGCAATACGTCTGGCTATCACCTGCACTTTGAGGTGAGAAAGAACGGGGAAGTGCAGAACCCGAGAAATTATCTGGTATTCCCGTAAAATTCGAAACCCAGGCATGAATCGACAAATCATGCGCCGTCTATCTGCTATGATAGAAGAACGGCAAATCTTATTGAAAAAAAGGAAGTACCCATGCGCAAGAAAATTTCCATCGGAACCGCGGGGGTTGCGGCACTTCTGTGCTGTGTTGTCACATTCATGGCAACCTTCATCGTGCTCCAGAATCAATATGAACAAAAATACCTGGGTGCGGCAATCAACGCTGTCAACCCGGGTTCCTCCGGTCAGCAGTCACAGAATTCTGTTGGCACAACCGGTACGGAGGTTGGGGATCTTGGGGTCTATATCCCCGAGGAGTCTGCGGACTTTCTCAATAAAGTCATAACAAAACTGAGCGAAGTCGACTACATCTATCGCAATTACTACATTGGCGAGATGGATGACGAGACGCTCATCGACGGGATCCTCTCCGGCTACGTGTATGCCACCGGGGACGACTATGCAGCATACTACAACACGGCATCCTTCCAGGATTTTATGAATGATCTGGAGGGGGAGCTGGCTGGCATCGGGGTCAACGTCATTTATAACGCGGATTTCCGTGCCATTGAGATTCTCAGCGTAGTGCCCGATTCTCCGGCATTGGAGGCTGGGATCGAGCCCGGCGACATCATCTACACCGTGGGCGAAGACCGGGTGCCGGTGTCCGAGCTGGGCTATTACCCGGCTATCAATGAACTGCGCGGGGAAGTTGGCACGTACGCCGTTTTCTCCGTTCTCCGCGGGGACAATTACAGCGAAGAGGTGGATTTCTCCATCCGCCGGGATAAAATCACGGAAATCACCGTCATGGAGCGGAAATACGCCCTGGATCCCACCATCGGGGTCATCCGGATCACGGGATTTGATGCCAAGACGCCGGTGCAGTTTGTAAACGCAATCGAAGGACTACAGAAGGAAGGATGCACCTCCTTCATTGTGGATCTGCGGTACAATCCGGGCGGGGAACTGTCCTCCATCGTGACGACGCTGGACTATATTCTTCCCGAAGGTCCCATTATCCGCATTGTGGACGGGGACGGCAAGGAAGTGCAGGCGTATCACTCCGAATCCACGGAGCTGAACGTCCCCATGGCAGTTCTGGTAAACGGCAGTACCGCCAGCGCGGCAGAACTTTTTACCTCGGCTGTGCGGGATTACAACAAAGCGGTGATCGTGGGCACCACCACCTACGGCAAGGGCTGTATGCAGACCACCATTCCGCTTTCGGACAACAGTGCCGTTTCGGTGACGTACCGGATGTACAATCCGCCCTTCGGTGACAACTACCACGGCGTGGGCATCGTGCCCGACGTGATCGTGGAGCAGGACGAGGCGTTAGCGGATAAGAATATCTACAAAATCACGGACGAAGAAGACGTGCAGCTGGCAGCCGCAGTAAAAGCATTGGCTGACAGACAGGCTGCGGAATAATTCGATCTATCTTTACAGAACAATCAACAAGCGAGGTATGAAGCAATGGAAAATAAGGTGACAACCAAGTACACCAAAGAGGGCTACCAGGCGCTGGTAGACGAACTGACTTACCTGAAGGGGGACAAAACGGAAGAGGTTAAGAAGAATCTTGCCTACGCCCGTTCTCTCGGTGATTTCTCCGAAAACAGCGAACTGGATGCCGCAAAGGACGAACAGGGTCAGGTAGCCGCAAGAATCGCGGAAATCGAAGAGCTTCTGAAGAACGCCGAAATCATCAACGAGAGCGACGTGAAGGAAGACGTGATCAACCTGGGCTCCACCGTCATGCTGTACGATTACGATATGGAAGAAGAAGTGGAATACTCCATCGTGGGTACCAACGAAGCGGATCC
>JAZSQX010000228.1:0-3262 GCA_045538235.1 Eubacteriales bacterium | reverse complement strand
CTACAGTGCGGAACAGGCCATCCTTGACGGCTGCCTGGTTTGTTCGGATGACATACCCCGGGATAATATTGAGGCATTCCGGGATTTTGCGGATGCCTGTATGCGGGGAGAGCCGGGCTTCTTCCGGATCGTAAACTGGTTTTATGGGGAGCATCCCCACTACGATGTGCGCTCCACGGTGCCCAACATCGGTGCACTCCCCCGCCGTGCCGCTTTCCGCACCGACGGCATCCGTTCCCTCCATCCCACCCACTCCGTCTGGGCGCATGGCAACAGTGCGGCGGAATTTATTGCGGGAGAAGAACGCCTTGTGACTGCCGCTCCCCCCGGCTCTCTTTGGGCGAGGATCGGCGACGTGGGCGGCAAAATCGTCCTCATCGGCGTGGGAAACGACAAGAACACCTTTATTCATTCCGTGGACGAGATGGCGGAACTCCCCGATCGGCTGTCGTCGGAATCCTACCCCACCTTCCTCACGGACTGGCACGGCAACGTCACGGAGGGGCGGATACACCCTCACTTCTGCTCCCGCTGCCGCGACGTGTCCCGGAATTATGTGAATTTTGAGCCCGCATTCGAGCGTCTGGGTGCTCAAACCCGGGGCAAGCTGGGGAACGCAGAGGTTCGCATCGTGGACGCCGCCGCCTGCCGGGAGATTGTCGCCCGCATTTACCGCCGCGCCGGGGGAGACTGCACCCTCGCCCCCATGGAAATCCCGGAGGAATGGTGGCAGGAATGACGGGGGCAGGAGGAACGATGGGGAAACGGTCGCTTTTTTGAAAAATCCCAATTCAACATTGTGTTCCCGCTGAAATCTACGACTCACCAAAGCCTCCCTCCGAGAGGGAGGGGGACCACGAAGTGGTGGAAGGAGCCTGCGCAACTATATAATTCAGTTGAATTTTACGTTTGCGCACTCTCCCTCAGTCATCTTCGATGCCAGCTCCCTCCCGGAGGGAGCCTTATGAATACAGCATTCCTCCGGGAACACATTGTCGAATTGGGCTTTTGAAAAAAGCTCCGCAAAAAACTTACTGACTGGTCGGGCAAGGGGTCATAGCGCCGCCATTCAGACAGCCAAATAAAAAGATACAGCGCACAGAGTTCACGCGAAACTTTGTGCGCTGTTGTTTGTTGTGTTGGTTCACGCCATGGCGGCGCAATTAACCCATGTACCAAATTGACAGAAAGCTTTGAGGGGTTTGGGGATCTTTCTCGAAAGATCCCCATCGTTCCTCCCCCGTCAGTCTGTAAATTCGTCCACGAATGCGTAGAGCATTTCTGCTACGAGAGACCGCTTGGCTTCCGCCTTGGGAGCGAGTGTCTTGCCGTCTGCTTCGTAGATGCCGTGTTCCAGCGCCCACTTCATCTGTGCAGCCGCCCAGTCTGCCACGTCGCCCGCATCCTGGTAGGAATCGATGGACTTGGAGGACGCCTTGTAGAGACCCGCATAGTCCGCATACCGTGCGATGATGACCGCCGCCTGTTACACGGTGATTTCGTCATCCACGCCGAACCGACCGTTGCCGTAGCCGTTCACGATGCCCTTTTCGGCTGCCCACTGTACGTAAGGTGCATACCATTCGCCTGCCACACAGTCGGTGAAGGTCGTACCCGCATACTTATCCGCATTCACGCCTGCCAGTCTGCCAAGCACCGTCACGAACATCGCGCGGGTCATGGTAGCGTCGGGAGCGAACCGGGTTGCGGAAACGCCGATAAACAGCTCGTTTTCGTATACGAACCGGACAGCATCGTAATAATCTGCCTTTTCGGAGAGATCCGTGAAGGGATTCTCCCAGCCGGTCTTTGCAAAGGTCACCACGATGGTGTGGTTTGCCTTCACATTCCGGAAGGTGTACTCGGAAATCGCGCCCACGGACTTGCCGTCCACCAGCACGTCTTCGATGGCGTAGCCGTCCAGTGCCGTGATCTTGTAGGTCACACTCCGGTCGTACTTCACCATGGTCTTGCCTTCCTGGGTGATGGTACCGCCCACGCCGGCATCCGCAATCACCGTGAACTTCTGATTCAGAAGCATCTGGAGATATGCCTGCCATACGCGGAGATAATCATAGGATTCCTTCTTATAGGTGTCACTCAGTGCGGATTCGGGGCTGTCGACGGTGGTGACGCCGTTGCCCTTTGCCGTTACGGTGAAGGTGTATGCCTTGTCTTCCGCGATCAGCTTGGAGAAGTCGAAGAAGGTGTCGGTGGTTTCACCTTCGCCTACCAGCTTACCGCCCTGATACAGACGGACAAGGTACGACTCCGCGTTCGCCGCTTCTTTCCAGGTACCGATGCCGTTCTTAAATTTCAGACCCGTGGGAACGCCCAGCTCTTCCGGCTCTTCTTCTTCGACGGTAACGGTAACCGTGGTGGTTTCTGCGCCCTTCGTGAGGGTGATGGTGTAGGTGGTATCGCCGGTCTTTTCGACGGTGGCGGTGACACCCTCTGCGTCGCCGGTGAGAGCATCCGCAATGGCATCTTCAATGGCTTCGTCGATCTGTGCCTGGGTTGCGCCGATGGGAATGATCACAACGGCATCGTCCAGCTCTTCTTCTGCCTTATCCACCGCTTCCTTATCGAGAACGCCCGTGAAGGGGGTTGCCGCGATGGCAATGGTCACGCCCGTCTTATAATAGGTCTTGGTGCCGATCTTGATGGTGATGGTTACCACCGCGCTGCCGGCAGTACCTTCGTGCGTACTATCCGCGGAGCCTGCCGTAGGAGCGGTATATTCGGTGACGGTGATGATGATTTCGTCGGGGTTCAGATCCGCGAATTCTTCTGCCAGCACTTCTTCGAGGTGTTCTTCGAAGTCTTCGCCATCCAGAATGTCTTCCGCCTGCTCAAATCCCTCTTCCACGATGGCATCGAAGGTATCTTCTGCATCTTCGATGGCTTCGGAATCAAGGAGGCCCTTGTATTCGGTTGCGGTAACAACCACTGCCACGTTTTCTGCCTTGTAAGTCTTCGTGCCAATCACCACGGTAACGGTGATCTTCGCGCCGCCGTTCTTACCCTCGTGCGTGGTTGCTGCGGAGCCGGCTTCCGCTTCTTCAAAGTCCGTCACTTCCACCGTGATGGAGGAAGGAGTCAGCTCTGCGAGAGTCTCTGCCAGTTCCTTTGCGATTCTCGTTTTCAGCGCACCGGCATCGTTGCCCTGTGCCTGCTTGAATTCCGTATTGGCAAGGTAATCGTCTACGATTTCCTCGGCTTCCGCAATGGCTTCGGAATCCAGCATTCCGGAGAAGTCGTT
>JAZSQX010000264.1:0-4160 GCA_045538235.1 Eubacteriales bacterium | reverse complement strand
GATCACGCAAACTGCCCCTCCCGCTTTCCGGAACTGCTCACCGATGCACTTGCCGATTCCTCTTGCGCCGCCCGTCTCGTCGGCTACTTTATTCTGGAAATCCCACATGGTTTCCCTCCTCCCTCATTCCACCGTTTTCACAAGAATGTCCAAATCCTTCCGCTTTTTCGGACGGATGGGATCGTTCTCCTTCGCGTAACCAAGGGTGATGACCAGCCGCACCGCACCGTCGAGATCGCAGATTTTCCGGATTTCCTCGTCATCCAGCCATCCGAGAATGCAGGTGCCCAGTCCCTGTGCCGTTGCCTCTGCGGTAAGATACGCCGCCGCAATGCCGATGTCAAGGGAGCGGTAATCGTTTTTCTTCATCTTTGCTCCCAGCGCCGCCGTTGCTACGTACGGTTTCTCCGACAGCACCAGCATCACGGGAGCATCCTTGGCAAACTGATTCATGCCCATCCCCTGCGTTGCCTTTGCCACGTTTCTGGCGGCTTCCCCTTTACAAACCGTAATCTGATAGGGCTGACCGTTGCAGGCGGACGGGGACAGCCGGGCAGATGCCAGAATCCGGTCGAGTTTTTCCTGCTCCACTGCGCGATCGGGGTTGTACCGACGGCAGGACTGTCTGTTTTTTGCAATTTCCGTAAAATTCATCGTTCTATTCTCCCATTCGGATCTTTTCCCAAGTTTCCAGTGTCATGAGCATCACGTGTCCCGTTCGAATCTCCCCAAGCTGACTCACCTCAAGTCCTTCAGTCGTGTGGTGATAGACGAAGCCCAGTTTTTCCTGCACCCGGCGGCTTTTGATGTTGCCGTCGTAATGCCCGCACCAGATCCGCTTCATACCGAGGGTCTCAAACGCATGGCGAAGCAACTCGCGGGAGGCTTCGGGGATGAGTCCCTGTCCCCAAAATGGCTTGCCAATCCAGTATCCAAGCTCGTATTCGTCCTCCCGCTCCGCCAAATCATTCCGGTGCAGCCCAATACTGCCGATGGGTTTTCCGTCTTCCCGCTGGCAAACGGCGTAGGTTTCGGCGGCAGAAAGCACCGTACGAATGATCTCGCGGCTCATCTCCACGCTGGTATGGGGACACCAACCGGCAGGAGGTCCCACTTCGGGGTCGCTGGCATACGTATAGATATCTTCCGCATCCTCCTCCCGCCACGGACGGAGTAGGAGACGTTTGGTTTCGAAAATCATCGGTTTTCTCCCACCGTTTTCGCAAGTTCCCGCTCAAGGAACCGGATTTTTTCATGATCTTTTTTCTGTCGAACATTCACGCGATAACCGTCCCGGCTGGATTTTTGATACACGCGAAGATATTGTTCCAGGGACAAAAGCAAAAATGGAACGCCGTCTGTTTCCCGTATTTCGATGTCCTCTGTCCGGATTCCGGCGAAGGGCTCCAAATCCTCGATTTCTGCATAGGAAAACGCCACACCGTCCCGCACAAAAGTATGCTCGTGCTCATCCACCAGAACGTATCCCCGGGCTTGGAGAGCAACTTGATATGCCTGCCACCGTTCTGTGAGAAGCTCCCGCGGGATGAGAATGTCGATGTCATCTGCGCCAAGATCCTCATTTATCCGATACTCCAGCCCAAGGGAACCGTACAAAAGGGGGACGATTCCGAATTCCCTCCCAAGGAGCCGGGCGTTTTCAAGAAAATGTTGGAATTTTTCCTGGTTCATTTTCGCTCCCCTCCTCACACATTCCATTAAAGAATATTATAGCAAGATTAAAAGCATTTGTCAACGATGCCCAGTGTTTCCCTTCTCCGTGATTTGTCCCAGAACGAATAATTTCCTCCGTTTTGGCATAAACTGATCTAAAACCACTCAGAGGTGTGCATATGAAACGATCCATCGGCTTATGGCAATTCTGCGGCTTTGCCGTCACATCCCTTCTGGGAACCCTCCTGCATTATCTGTACGACTGGACGAATCAATCCGTTTTAGCGGCTCCCTTTTCAAGCATCAACGAATCCACCTGGGAGCACATGAAGCTGCTCTTCTGGCCCCTGTTTCTCTTTGCCATTGTAGGGAGCTTCTTTTTCCGGGTCAGGGAAGATTTCTGGTGTGTCAAGCTGCAGGGCATTCTCCTGGGGCTTGTGCTCATTCCCGTGCTTTTCTACACCTACAACGGTGTCATCGGTCCCTCTCCCTCCTGGGTAAATATTGCCATCTTCTTTGTGTCAGCGGCGGCGTCTTATTACTGGGAAACCCGGCAATTCGGCAAAGGAACGACAAAATGCCGCTCTCCCAAATTGGTGATTGCCATTCTTTGCGGCATTGCGGTTCTGTTTGTCGTATTCACATTCGCCACCCCGGAACTGGCTGTTTTCCGCGATCCGGTGACGGGAACATTTGGGCGGAACCGTTGACTTTTTCGCCATAATGTGGTACAATCCATGCATGAAGATCCTCACAAGGAGACGTACCATGACCCGCGCAGAACTGGAGTCCTATATCGAAGAAACCTACGGCATTTCTCCCGATTATCCGTTTTCGGATGACCTTGTCACCGCGGTTTTCCGCCATCCCGGCAACCGGAAATGGTTTGCTCTCGCCATGCACATTCCGAAAGAAAAACTGGGAATCCGGGAAGACGGACGGATCGACGTCGTCAACGTCAAATGTCCCCCGGAGGTGATTGAATCCTATCGAGGTCACCCCGGCATCTATCCGGCGTACCACATGAACCGGAATCATTGGCTGTCGCTCATCCTGGATGGGCGTTTGGACGAGTCGGTACTGACGTTTCTTCTGGGAATCAGTTATGATCTGACAAAAGGACCGAGCCGAATCCGCAAATAACACAAAGCTCTCCCGCTATTTCTGTTGAGAAAATCGGGAGAGCTTCTTTTTTATTCGATTGGTTACGGATACTCCGAGCGCGTATTTTGCCGCATATGCCGGATACTTTTCGCTGTATGCGGTTCCATCCTGTTTCATGGATATCAGCGCTTCGTGGGCGTTCATGGTGTTCTCGCCGGCATCCATCATGCCAAACAGGAATAAGCACAGACCGCCAATCAGCGAAAGGACACAAACTATATCAACATAGTTACCCTCACACGAAGGAAACATTACCCGAACATAACCCAGAAATAGATGTACGCGGGGACAATCGCCGCCAGCGTGAACGGAATGCCGATGCGGAAAAGTCGCTGTTTTTGACTTCGTATCCCTCTTTTCGCAAAATGCCGATGCCCGTGATATTGGCAGAAGCACCGATGGGAGTGCAGTTTCCGCCCAGCGTCGCACCGGACAGGAGACCGAAGTACAGGAGGGTGGGATCCATTTCAAGAGCCGCCGCCAGCCCGGTCACCACCGTCCGCGCACCGTTTTGCTCCACGCTTCCCTTTTCTTTTCGGAAGAGCCACGCAAGGATGAGAGCAGATACCAGGGCTCCCAGTTCTACGGCGAAGAAAATGCCGGGCTTGCCCAGATACCAGAAGAAGTTGAGGAAGCTCATATCGGCATAGGAGCCCAGCATGATGGCAGTCGTGTCGCCCACCAGCGTCGCCGCGCCCTGGAGATTCGACGAAACTGCCACGGCAATAAGAAAGGGAACGGGATTGGTCTTGAGCTTTTTGCAAATCTCAAGAGCAATGGGAGCGACCATCAGCACCGTCGCCATGTTATCCACAAACGCGGAGATAATCCCCGCAAACAGGGACAGCGCCACCGCCGCCATCTGCACGTTGGGCACCCTTTCCATCACCAGATCAGCTAAAAGCGCGGGCATCCGGCTATCGATAAACAACTGCACCAGCCCCATAGTACCGGCAATCATGAGAAGTACGTTGAAGTCGATGGATGGGATCACCTCCGAGAGGGGAAGCATCCCGCTGACAAGGAAAATCAGCGCAGATCCCAGCGCGATATAGGTGCGGTATTTGGCAAACACCAGCATGGAGACGTATGTAACAGCGAATAAAAGAATGGCAATCACCATTTGGACAGGATCCTCCGTATTGATACTGGTTACAAAATAAAGGGAACGAGGAATTTTCTTTCAAATGAAAGCAAGTCTGCCTTCCCCCATGGCAATTGTATCAGAAAAAAACGCAGATTACAAAATTAATATTCAAATTCGGGGATTTTTTTTGAAATTCCTGTATTTTTTTGCATTTCCTCTTGACTTCATCGGTTGA
>JAZSQX010000089.1:0-4376 GCA_045538235.1 Eubacteriales bacterium | reverse complement strand
AGGGTGTTGAGGGCATCCCGGTGCCCCCGGAGGGTGTCGTAGCTCTCCTGCTCGTGGAGCATAAAGATGCCGATCACATCACAGTCGAGGGCGCGGCGTGCCTCCTCCACCGCTTCGACGGCTCCCTCTTTGGAGTAGGCGTAGGTTTTGGTGGAGATGACCACCTCTTCCGGCTTGCGGCATCGTTTCAGCGCCAGCCGGAGGAGGGGATAGTTATCGTAATATTGGGCGGTGTCCACGAAGTTCAGCCCCTGATCGAAGGCATAGGCAAGAATCTCCGCGCCCTCTTCGGGTGGGAGATTCGCCTGCATTTTTGACACGGTGAGAGAGCCTACCGCCAGTCGGGAGACGGGGGGCAGGCGGGGGCTGAGGAGGATGCGGGGGATGGCGTGTTCCATGGCGGTATCAGAGATCCAGATACTCTTTCAAAAGCGCCGCCATCAGCTCATCCCGGTCGATCCGGCGGATCATGCCCCGGGCGTTCTTATAGTTGGTGATATAGGTGGGGTCCTCCGTCAGCACATAGCCGACCAGCTGATTGATGGGGTTGTATCCCTTCTCACTCAGAGCGTCGTACACGGCACGAAGGAGCATTTTCCGCTCTCTGTCCCGTTCTTCTTCCCGGATGGAGAAGGTGAGGGTTTTATCCATTTCGTTTTTCATGATCGGGTACCTCCACGAAATTCGATTGTGTGAGAAATCAGTAGATGGGGTATGCCTCGCAAATAGCGGTCACTTCCCGACGGATGGCCTCCCGGCTTCCTTCGAAGTCCTTGGCTGCCAGACCGATGAGGTGGGCGAGGGTTTTCATATCCTTTTCCACCAGTCCGCGGCTGGTGACGGCGGGGGTGCCGATGCGGATGCCGCTGGTCACGAAGGGGGACTGGGGATCGCCCGGAATGGCGTTTTTGTTGACGGTGATCAGCACGTCGTCCAGGCGATGCTCGAACTCCTTGCCCGTCAGATCGAAGGGACGGAGGTCGCAGAGCAGCAGGTGGTTGTCGGTACCGCCGGAGACCAGCTGGAAGCCTTCTGCGAGAAGTCCGTCCGCCAGAGCAGCGGCGTTGTTCACAACCTGCTGCTGGTAGGTCTTGAAGGAGGGATCGAGGGCTTCACCGAATGCCACGGCTTTGGCGGCGATGATGTGCATGAGGGGACCGCCCTGGGTTCCGGGGAAGATGGCTTTGTCGATGGCTTTGCCAAGCTCTTCCCGACACAGGATCATACCGCCTCTGGGACCGCGGAGGGTCTTGTGGGTGGTGGTGGTCACGATGTCGGCGTGGGGAATGGGGGAGGGATGGAGTCCCGCTGCCACCAGACCCGCGATGTGTGCCATGTCTACCATGAAGTAGGCACCCACTTCCTTGGCGATTTTACCGATGCGTTCGAAGTCAATGATACGGGGGTACGCGGAAGCGCCGGCTACAATCAGCTTGGGGTGGTGGGTCTTTGCCAGCTCCTCTAACTGTGCATAGTCCAGAATGCCATTTTCGTCCACGCCGTAGGGGATGAAGTTGTAATACTTCCCGGAGAGGTTCACGGGACTTCCGTGGGTGAGGTGACCACCGCAGGCAAGGCTCATACCGAGAACGGTATCGCCGGGTTCCAGAAGGGCAAAGTACACGGCAGTGTTTGCCTGGGCACCGCTGTGGGGCTGAACATTTACGTGTTCCGCACCGAAGAGGGCTTTTGCCCGCTCGATTGCCAGATCCTCTGCCTTATCCACCACGGAGCATCCGCCGTAGTACCGCTTGCCGGAGTAGCCTTCTGCGTATTTATTGGTCAGGGGGCTGCCCATTGCCAGGAGAACCGCATCCGATACCACGTTTTCGGAAGCGATCAATTCGAGCCCTCCCCGCTGTCTTGCCAGTTCTTCCGCTACAACGGCACCGATTGCGGGATCCGCCGCTGCCAGCCGGGCAATCATCTCATCAACATTCTTTCCCATTGTTTTATACCTCTTAAAATAATGAATTCTGTTTGCGAAACTTTTTTCTGCCAGAAAGAAAAAAACCTCATAATACTATTATAACAGCAAGTGGGCAAAAATGCAATACAAATTTCGGAAAGTTTCTTTCCATTGTTTTATATACTTTCCACCGAACGTGGGGGAGAGGAAAGGGGATTCCCGATGTTCTGTGTAAATTTTGCCCATTGGATAAAGTTTTGTGAAAATATTTCTGTATGCTATTGACAATAGAGTCCTCTTGGTGTTATAATTTATGCAGGCAGTTGTTTTTTATCAGCCATTCTCGGCGTCGTCCGTTTGTTGGAGGTTTTCTATGCCGTCCTATCATAGACTGCTGGTTGCCTCGTCCAAGGGCGGGGTCGGCAAAAGTACTACCGCACTGGGTCTCGCCGCGGCGTATGCTCGGAGCGGAAAGCGGGTTCTTCTGGTGGATCTGGATTTCACCAGCCGCAGCCTCGATCTCCTTACGGGAGCCGAGCACGATCGTGTGTTCGATTTCGGCGACGTGATGCGGGGGGAAGAGGTTTTACGCGCGGTTCTCAGACCGTGTGCGGAGTTGCCGGATTTGATGCTCATTCCGGCGTGCGCCTCGTCGGTTCCCATGGAAGTGGGACGGGAGCGGGACGTGGATCCGGATGAGGTGATCCGGGAAGCCATGGAGCGGATTCTTGCCTCGGACGGCTGGGACATCGTCATCGGTGACACGGGGGGAGGACTTTCTGCGGCGGAAGCGGTGGTATCCCTCTTCGATATGACCCTCATTGCGGCGGAGCAGATCCGGACTTCCATCCGTGCGGCGGAGTTTGCCGCGGCGGAACTGGAATCCAGAGGTGCGAAGGCGCTCAAAATGGTGATCTGTGCCTTTGATCTCACCGCAGTGCGGCGGGACAAGCGGGCGGGCATCATTGAGATGATCGATTCCAGCTCTCTCGGATGTGTGGGGGTGATCCCCTTTGATAAAAAACTCGTCTCCCGACAGGATCGCGGGATTCTGCCGGAGGAAAATTCTCTCGTAGCCGGGGCGTGCCGGAATATTGCCGGGCGGCTCAGCGGGCGGGACGTGCCTCTCTTCTCCGGAATGAGGAAGTATGAAAAAAAGCGCCGCTTTGCCCTCTGATCGGCGGAACGGTACGAGCGAATCCATATAGAAACAGAATGTAACAGGAAAGGAATGGATGTAAATGGATATAGCACTGATTGCAGACGACACCAAGAAGGAGCTTATGACACAATTTTGTATTGCGTACTGCGGTATTTTGTCGAAGCACAATATTTGTGCCACCAGCACAACCGGCAAATACGTAGCAGAAGCCACCGGTCTGGAGATTGAAAAACTCCTGGCAGGCGCGCACGGCGGTGCTCAACAGATTACATCCAGAATTTCTTATAATGAAATTGACGTGCTTTTGTACTTCAGAAGTACGGTGCCCAATGCGGCGTTTGACGAGAACGAATACAATCTTCTCCGGATGTGTGACGTACACAACGTGCCCATTGCTACCAACATTGCCACCGCGGAGGTTCTGATCTGCGCGCTGGAGCATGGGGATCTGGACTGGCGTGAGATTGTGAATCCCCGCTCTTATTACAACAGACGCAGACGGGGGCTTCCTTATTGACCAATCGGCTTGACGGGACGCGGCGGTGTCGGGGGATCCTCCCGGCGGAGAAACTGCCGCGTGCTTGTTCTTGGGGGAAACGGATACGGCTCTGATTCCGACCGGGGGATTTTTGGATCTGTTCGGTCGGGAACATGAGACGGGTTTTTTATTTTCGGATGGATGGGAGAAAACAGAATGGTGCGAATACTTTGCCTCGGTGACGTAGTGGGGGAGGAGGGCGTCCGGTTTCTCGAAAAGGGAGGACGGATGCATCGACTCATTGAGCAGCATCGGGCAGATCTCGTGATCGTAAACGGAGAGAACGCCGCGGTGGGCAACGGACTGAGCCGGGATGCCGCCGAGCGTCTTCTGGACTGCGGTGCGGACGTGATCACGGGGGGCAACCACACCTTCCGGCAGCGGGAGATTTACGGGATATTAGACGAGGACGGTCATTTGATTCGCCCCGCCAACTACCCCGCGGAGGCACCCGGCATGGGGTACGCGATCGTGACCACGGGGGGGGTGCGGATTTTAGTGATGAACGTGCTGGGATGCGTGTACATGGAGCCCCTGACGCCGCCGTGGGAGTGTGCGGAGCGGATTCTCCGGAACGAAAAGGGGAAATACGACTTTGCGGTGTGCGACATCCACGCGGAAGCCACGTCGGAGAAATTGTTCTTTGCCCGGTATTTTGACGGGCGGATGGCGGCGGTGTTCGGCACTCACACCCACATTCCCACAGCGGACTGCACCATTCTCCCCGGCGGATGCGGATATATCACGGATCTGGGGATGTGCGGCTC
>JAZSQX010000085.1:0-3599 GCA_045538235.1 Eubacteriales bacterium | reverse complement strand
AGTCATTGTCTTCCTAAGCCCGCTTGGCCCCCGACTTCGCTACTACCCGTGGGATGCGGGAAGGCGAGGCGGAGGGCGTCAACTATTTCTACAAAACCAGAGAAGAATTTGAAGCGCTCATTGCCCGGGGCGAGGTGCTGGAATACACCACGTACAGCGGCAACTATTACGGCACGCTGAAATCGGAAGCCAATCGGGTGATCGGCGCCGGACACGATCTGATTCTGGAAATCGAAGTGGACGGCGGCGGGCAGGTGAAGCGCCTGATGGGAGACGACTGCGTCACCATCATGCTCATTGCCCCCAGCGCCGAGGAACAGGAGCGCCGCCTGAGAGACCGGGGAACGGAGACGGAAGAAGTGATCCGCACCCGCTTGGAGAGAGCGAAGGAAGAAATGAAGGAAGTGCCCCGCTACGATTACGTGGTGGTGAACGAAACCGACGGCAGTGAGGAATGCGCAGAGGAAATTCTGGCGATAATAACCGCAGAACACAAACGCTCCCGCCGTGCAGCAGGGTATATTCAGGAGTATTTCGGGTGAGGGATTCCCCGGCTGACACAGATCCAAAAACAACCGTAACATACATCAAATCATAACAAAACAGAAGAAAGGTTAAGGAACAAGACTATGATTCATCCTTCTATTGGAGAACTGACCAATGACAATCAGATCAACCGCTATACCCTGGTAGTGGCAACGGCAAAGTGCGCGCGCATCATCACGGAAGAATACGTGAAACAGAGAGAATACGCGGAAAAACTGGCACTGAGCAAGGATTCGGAAAAAAAGAGCAATTTTGCTGCGCTCATCAAGAAGGAATACCGGGACGAAAAGGCTGTGAAGACCGCCATCACGGGTCTGCACAACGGGGAATTCCGTATTACGGAAACCGACGGTACCGTTCAGGTGCTGGGACAGCGGAAGGATGAGGCGGAAACCGCAGCGGAAGAATTCTCGGAAGACAAAATCGACAACTACAGCCTCGATCCCAACACGCCTCCTGCAGGCGAATCGGTCTGAGATCGGCTGAGTTCTAAGAAATACGAATAAGAGCGCAATCCCCCATTTCATCGAAAGGAGAGTTTCCCATGGCGTTGCTGGCACAGGTTTATATATCCGATATCCCCTATCATGCGGATAAGCCCTATACCTATTACGTTCCCGAAACGATCCAGGACACCGTTTTTCCCGGTTCCGTGGTGGACGTTCCCTTCGGAAAAGGAAACCGGCGGGTGACGGGGATTGTGACGGCGTTGTCCGAGGGGGAAGCGGGGGAAGACTACAAGCCCATCGCATCTGCCGTGACGGAGGATCCCATTCTGAATGAAGAAATGCTGGGGCTGTGCCTCTTTCTGAAGGACTACACCCTCTGCACTTTTTGGGATGCCCTCCGAACGGTAGTTCCCTCTGCCGCGATTTCACGGGTGATCACGTACTATCGCATCGTGCCGGAGATGGAGGGAGTCTCAATCCCGAAAGGCGCGATGGAAGCCCTGGGAGACAGAGGACAGCAGGTGTACGAGCTGGCGTGCCGGCGGAAGAAATTTACCCGCCAGTATCTTCAGACGGAGCTGGAGTTTGACTGCACCCGCTCCGTGATGACCATGCTGGAGTGGGGACTGTGCGAGAAATGCACTGAAATCCGCCCCCACGCCGAGACACCCCATTATCGGATGCTGCAACTCCCGGAATGTTTGCGGGAGAAAGAAGCATACGGGGCGGCGATGGGGCAGCTCCGGAGCGAGAATCAGAAAAAACTCTTTGCCGCGCTGGCAGACGGGGGGCGGGTACGGGACAGCGTTCTGTACGAATCCCTCGGAATGAAGCCGGCGGCGGGGAGAACGGCGGTGGCGGCGCTTGAGAAAAAAGGCTTTTTGACGGTGACGGTGGAAGAAAATTTCCGCAATCCCTTTACCCCGGAAGCGCTGATGGCGGCGGAACGGGAGACATCCCCGAACATTCCCACGCTGTCCCAAGAGCAGACGGCGGCAAAAAATACCCTCGTGTCCCTGTACAAATCGGGAGAGCCCTGTGCGGCACTTCTCCACGGTGTCACGGGATCGGGGAAAACGGCGGTCATCATGGCTGCCATCGACCGGGTACTGGAGGACGGACGGGGTGTGATCATGCTCATCCCGGAAATCGCCCTGACTCCGCAAACCGTGGGACTGTTTGTAAGACGGTACGGGGAGCGGATCGCGGTGATTCACTCCGGACTCTCGGTGGGGGAACGGTACGATGCGTGGCGCAGAATCCGGGACGGCATGGCGGACGTGGTCATCGGCACCCGCTCCGCGATCTTTGCTCCCCTCCGGAACATCGGCATGATCGTCATTGACGAAGAACACGAATATACTTACAAATCCGATACGGACCCCAAATACCACGCCCACGACATTGCCCGATACCGCTGCCGGGATCACCGGGCGGTGATGGTGCTGTCGTCGGCAACCCCGTCGGTGACAAGTTACTACAAGGCGAAGACGGGGGTCTATACCCTCGTGGAACTGAAGGAACGCTACGGAAATGCGGTACTCCCGGAGGTGCAGATTTACGATATGCGCGGGGAGAGCGCCAGAGGGAATTTGTCCCCGGTGGGCAGTCTTCTGGAACAGCGGCTCCGAGAGGATCGGGCGGCGGGCAACCAGTCCATTCTGTTCCTCAATCGGCGGGGGTACCACAACTACGTCTCCTGCCGGGCCTGCGGCGTGGGGGTGAAATGCCCGAGCTGCTCCGTCACCCTGACCTATCACGCGAAAAAGAGACGCCTTTCCACACCGGAAGGAGAGGATCTCACAAAGCAGCGTCGGGAGGACGGGTATCTCACCTGTCACTTCTGCGGCTATCGCTCCGGGGTGCCGGAAAAATGCCCCGAATGCGGGAAGGATCACTTTCTCTTCATGGGGGCGGGAACCCAGAAGGCGGAGGACGACATTGCCTCCCTTCTGCCGGACTTGCGGGTGCTCCGGATGGATCTGGACACCACGCAGGCGAAGTTTTCCCACGAGGAGATTCTCTCGAAATTCCGCCGGGGCGAAGCGGACGTGCTGCTGGGCACCCAGATGGTCACAAAGGGACACGATTTTCCGAGAGTGGCGACGGTGGGAGTTCTCAACGCAGACAGCACCCTGCAATTAGAAGACTATCGGGCAGGGGAACGCACCTTCGCCATGCTGACCCAGGTGATCGGGCGGGCAGGACGGGGAGATATTCCCGGTGTGGCAGTGATTCAGACCTACAACCCCGCAAACGACGTGATTCTCATGGCGGCCAAGCAGGATTACCCAACCTTTTACGAAGGGGAGATCCGGCTCCGAAAGGCGCTGTGCTTCCCGCCCTTCTGTGACATTGCGGTGATCACCCTCTCCAGTAACGACGAGGGATATTTGAATCTGGTGATTACCCGGATGCACGAGCGGATCATTGAACATACGAGAGAGACCTTTTCCGACGTGCCCCTGGTGCTGTACGGCCCCTTTGAGGCACCGGTGTATCGGGTGCAGAATCAATGCCGGATGCGGTTGGTGCTGAAATGCCGGCTGAATCGGAGAACCCGGGCGTTTCTCTCGGAACTGATGTGTGAATTTGGAAAATCGG
>JAZSQX010000013.1:0-6294 GCA_045538235.1 Eubacteriales bacterium | reverse complement strand
GGCCTCCGACTTATTTTAGCAGAAAACAAGCTGTTTGCCACCCTGGATCCCACCACGCGGCAGTTTTTCACGCCGTCCGGCACGAAATTGCTGCTGACGGATACCGTCGGATTCATCCGCAATCTGCCGCACCATCTGATCAAAGCTTTCAAATCCACGCTGGATGAGGCGGTGTACTCCGACCTTCTCCTGATTGTCATCGACTCCTCCGACCCCGAATTCATCAGTCAGACCAAGGTAACGACGGAGCTTCTCGAGGAACTGGGTGCGGCGGAAAAGCCTACTATTTATGTTTTCAATAAATGCGACGCCTGTGCGGATCGGGATGCCCTCATTCACATGAAAACCCTGGCTGCCACAAGCAATACAGAAGTGGTGTTCATCTCCGCCAAAACCGGTGCCGGCTGTGATACGCTGGTAGAGAAAATCGAGCAGATGGCGGCAAGCGGCAAACACCGTGTCGTGCTTCTCGTGCCCCCGGAGGACGGAGCCGTTACGGGCATTCTTTATCGGGAAGCGGACGAAGTGGAGATCGAATATCGGGAAGACGGGATTCTCTGCCGCTGTGTAGCCGATGAAAAACTCTACGCAAAGATCAAGAAATACGTGATTGAGGAATCGTAAGGGATTATGAAAAAGAAATCCAGTCAGGCGGGCGGGGAAGAGATCGCATCCAAAAAACGGATTACCCTGGCATCGAATGTCTCCTGCGAAATGGAGGAGCGGAAATCCATCTTCATTGGACACGCCGCTCCCATCACCTGTGAAGAGGAAGCCCGTCAGTTTATCGAAGCCAAGAAAAAAGAATACTATGACGCGAAGCACAACGTGTATGCCTATCTGCTGGATGACGGTGCCATTGCCCGTTATAGCGACGATGGAGAACCACAGGGAACCGCGGGACCTCCTGTGCTGAACGTGATCAAAATGTCCGGTGCCACGGATCTGGTCGTGGTGGTGACCCGTTATTTCGGTGGAATTCTCCTTGGAGCCGGTGGGCTGGTGCGCGCTTATACGACATCTGCCCGGATCGCCATCGAAGCGGCGGGACTTGCCGTGTATGAGCAATACGCCATTTTCCGCATTGAGGTGTCCTATTCGGATTATCAGCGGCTGACGGTGGCGCTGGAGAAAATTGCGGCACAGGAAGACCATTGCGACTTCGGAGAGGATGTCACGGTCATTGCCGCCATTGAGGCAGGCAGAGGCGGGGAAATCATCCAGACCGTATCGGAACTCACCTATGGAAAAGGGAAAGTGACGCATCTGCGAAATGAGGAGCGGGCATCCCGGATGTAACCGTCGGCAAAACCTGCGAAAAAGGGCGCAAAACAAAGAAAAGCGAGTCAAAAAAAGAAATAGAACAAAAATCTGCGTATATTGTAGGTACAAACGTCATCGGAGTGCATAGGACTCTCAGCTGAGAGTTCCCTTATGGATACGGAAGGTGGATTATGTCGGAACAAGCCAAGACGGTACGGGAGATTTTTTACGAGCGGGAACGGGCGACTCTGTCCCCACGGGCATTTCTGTGCGAGAACACCCGGGGCAGAGAGTATCCCATCGAAGAATGTGTCAACCGGACGGAATTTCAGCGGGACAGAGACCGGATCCTTCATTGTAAATCCTTCCGCCGGTTGATGCACAAAACGCAGGTTTTTCTTTTTCCGTCGGACGAGCATTACCGAAACCGGCTGACGCACACGCTGGAAGTCACCCAGATTGCCCGGATTATTGCCCGTGCGCTGATGCTTAACGAGGATTTGTGCGAGGCGGCGGCGCTTGGTCATGACCTGGGGCACACCCCCTTCGGACACGCCGGAGAAGTGGTGATGCAGATGTGCTATTCCTCCGACTTCACCCATTATAAGCAAAGTCTCCGGGTGGTGGAGAAGCTGGAAAACAACGGTGCGGGGCTGAATCTCACCTGGGAAGTCCGGGACGGAATCGTCAACCACACGGGGGATCATCTGGCATCCACTCTGGAAGGCGTGATCGTCAAGTATGCCGACCGGATTGCGTATCTCAATCACGATATCGACGACTCCGTGCGCGGGAACATCATCACCCTGGACGACATCCCGAGGGAGATCACCGACGTCTTGGGGCATTCCCACAGCGAGCGAATCAACCGCATGGTGACGGGCGTCATCGAAGGCAGCCGGAATCTGGATTCCATCCAAATGACGGAGGAAATCGGAAACGCCACCAACCAGCTTCGGAAATTCCTCTTCGATGCGGTGTATTACAACCCCAAGGCGAAGAAGGAAGAAGTGAAGGCAATGGAACTGGTGAAGAACCTGTTCCAGTATTTTGTCCGCTATCCCAAAAAGATGCCGGAGCAGTTTTATAACAACACGAAGAATGAATCGGTGGAACGTTGTGTCTGCGATTACATATCGGGCATGACGGACCGCTATGCCATTGAACTTTATAAGGATCTCTTTATTCCCCACGTGTGGGAAACACCCAAGGAAAATTGATTGGAACGGAATGACAGAAAGGAACGGTAAAACGATATGAAAAAACTCGCATGGATTCTCGCACTTCTGATGCTGCTCACCGCCTGCAGCAAGAAAGAGCCTGCAACGCTCGATCCGGCGGAGAGGAATGACACGCAAGCAAATACACCCGCCAAAACGGAAATTACGTATACCCCCGTGACCGGTACGGTTGGCGTTCCCGAAGCCATCCATTTTCCTGCTGCCATGTATTTTTCCCAGACCCAGTACCTGTATGAAAGCAACCCCAAGAACGGATACTATATCTCCGTTGGCGCGCTGGTGAGCGGAATGCAGACAAATGCGGCCTATCTCTGGTTCAAGGATTCCGAAGAGGGAACGCTGATTACCCTTCCTACTGACGGTGTCTGCAAGGGCATCACGGGAAACGACGGCGTTTACTACACCTTTGATAATCAGGGGGCTGCCTATGCCTGGTTCGTTTCCAACGACGGAAGCGGATGGAAAACCGAAGGCAACAAGATCACCCCGCCGGATGGCTATTACGTTTCTCAGGCAGCAAGCAATCCCTGGGAGAATGCCAATTGGTTCGTGGTTCTCAGCGGCAATGACAAGAGTGACCGAATTCTCGCTACCTTCGACTGCGCGGAAACCTTCACGGAACTGGATGTGTCCGCTCTTGTAAATGAGTACGGAACGATGACGGTTTGTTCCATTGATCACGGCAACAGCAGCGAATATGCCATTACCGTGAAATTTGCTGACGGTACGAGAGCCTGCCTTGTGGGAAGCATGGCGGATAAAGAGAACTATACGGCGGTCGAAACCGACTCTACGGTAGAACCCGCACCCATGTACACCGACGGTACGACCGTTCTGCCCATTCTCGGCTGATTTTTTTCAACAAATAGGAGAAAGGAGGCGATCCCGTGATTCCAGCCAGCATAATTGAAGATATTCGAGCACGATGTGACGTGGAAAGCGTGATTTCCTCCTATGTGACACTCAAGCGTGCTGGATCCAACATGAAGGGATTATGCCCATTCCATAGCGAAAAAACACCGTCCTTTACCGTATATCCCGATACCCAGAGTTTTTACTGCTTCGGGTGCGGTGCCGGCGGGGACGTGATCAGCTTCGTCATGCGGACGGAGAATCTGGATTACGTGGGGGCGGTGGAATCCCTTGCCAAGAGAGCCGGAATCAACCTCCCGGATTTTTCCGATGGAATGGGGGGACGGGACGGCGTTTCCCGATCCCGGGTTCTGGCAATGAATCTGGAGGCGGCGAAGTTCTACCGGCAGATGCTCTTTGACGATCGAATGGGCCAGCCGGGACGGCGGTATCTGATGGAACGCGGAATGTCCATGGCGGCAATCAAACGGTTCGGGGTGGGGTATTCTCCCGAATCCGGCGCTTCCACGATGAAACATCTCAAATCCCTCGGATTCCGGGAGGAGGAAATCCAGACCGCCTATCTGGCAGGGAAGAGTGAGAGGGGCTATTACGACTATTTCCGGGGACGGATCATGTTTCCGATCCTCGATGTGTCGGGAAATGTCATCGCGTTCGGCGGAAGAATTCTGGATACGTCAAAAGACAACCGGAAATATCTGAACACATCGGACACGCCCGCCTTCAAGAAAACCCGGAATCTCTACGCCCTGAACTACGCGAAGAATACAACGGAAGGATATTTTATCCTGTGCGAAGGCTACATGGACGTCATTTCCCTCCATGACGCGGGCTTTGGGATGGCGGTGGCATCCCTGGGAACTGCTTTCACCGCAGATCAGGCGCGCATCATCAAGAAATACGTGAACCGGGTGATTCTCTCCTACGACAGCGACGAAGCGGGACAGAAGGCTGCCAATCGCGCCATTGAACTTCTGGAACAGGCGGGGATTGAGCCGAAGGTGCTTCGGATGCGGGGTGCCAAGGATCCGGATGAATTTATTAAAAACTACGGTGCCGAGCAATTCCGGGCTTTGATTTCGGAGAGCCGAGGAA
This sequence comes from Eubacteriales bacterium, assembly GCA_045538235.1. Lineage (GTDB taxonomy): Bacteria > Bacillota > Clostridia > Oscillospirales > CAG-272 > UMGS1696. The sequence continues at coordinate 1,822 of JAZSQX010000013.1, read as the reverse complement.
AATACGACTTCAAGGCAGACGAAATCCGTGGCAAATACGATCTTGAGCACGCAGAGGAAAAGATAAAAGCTGTGGGTGAGCTGACGTCGTTCCTGGCTTCCATCCCATCCAGCGTGGAACGGGATATTTATCTGGAAAAAGCGGCAAAGGATTTCTCCGTGGAGCCTGCCAGCCTCAAGGCGGACGTGGCATCCAAAAGGAGACGGACAGCGGCAGAAAACGAGAAAAAGAGGCGGAGCGATTTGATCCGCACCACAGCCGGCTTGAACGACCGGGTGAATCCCGACTTTGCCAAGCAGCCAAAAGCCGCACGGCTGGAAGAGGATGTACTCGGCATGATTTTTCTCACTCCCGAGTATGCCGAACGACAGGTAGATGGCACCCCCCTCGCCGAGGAAGATTTCCCGACGGGACTGGGACAGCGGCTGTTTGCCTTTGTGAAAAGCCGATCGGCGGAAGAGAAATTCGCCATCGGGACGCTCAACGAAGCCTTTTCCTTTGACGAAATCTCCCGGGTATCCAAAATGATGGCACAGCGGCATGAGCTCAGTGCCAACGATGAAGATTCCTTTGATACGTACGTCCGTGCCATGCGTGCGGAACAAGCAAAAGCAAAGGATGGCGGCAGTCTGAGTCTGGAAGAGGTGCTCAAGCGAAAGCGAAACGAAAACCAAACAGCGCAGTAATCCATTGGGCGAAACTGCGAGATTGGACATAGCAAACACAATACAAAGCGCGAGGTTATTATGGACAACGAAAAAAGAGTTGATTTGCAGGGGCTGATTGAAAAGGGCAAGTCCAAGGGTTCCTTATCCAACAGCGACATTATGGAAGCGGTGGAATTCTCCGGATATGACGTAGATCAACTGGAAAAAATTTATGAGGAATTGGAGAGTAGCGGTGTGGAAGTCACCAGCTATCTGGAAGACGACGATTTTGAAGGTGATTCGGATTTGTCGTCAGAGCCGGAGACCAGTGAGGATATCGAAAAATTCCTCAATGAGGAAGGCGTAGCGATCGATGACCCGGTTCGGATGTATCTGAAGGATATCGGAAAAATTCCGCTTCTCGAAGCCAATCGGGAAACCGAACTGGCGGAGCGGATTTCCGCGGGAGATGAAAGCGCAAAAAACGAACTGGTGGAAGCCAACCTTCGTCTCGTTGTGAGCATTGCCAAGAAATACGTGGGCAAGGGGATGTACTTCCTCGATCTGATTCAGGAGGGAAACCTCGGGCTTATCAAGGCGGTGGAAAAGTTCGATTATACGAAGGGCTATAAGTTCTCGACTTACGCCACCTGGTGGATTCGGCAGGCGATTACCCGTGCCATTGCCGATCAGGCGAGAACGATCCGCATTCCCGTTCACATGGTGGAAACCATCCATCGCGTGTCCCGCACCTCCCGCCAGCTTCTTCAGGAGTACGGCAGAGAGCCTACCACGGATGAGATCGCAGAAAAACTTGGCATGAGCGCTGATAAAGTCCGGGAAATCATGAAAGCGGCACAGGATCCCGTGTCTCTGGAAACTCCCATCGGGGAAGAAGACGACAGCCATCTGGGTGACTTTATTCCCGACGATTCCTCTCCCACGCCTGCTGAAGCGGTGTCCTATCAGCTCTTGAGAGAACAGCTCAATAAGGTGCTCCATACCCTGACTCCCAGAGAAGAAATGGTCATCAAGCTTCGTTTTGGTCTCGAGGACGGCAGAACCCGTACGCTGGAAGAAGAGGGGAAGGAATTCAACAATACAAGAGAGCGAATCCGGCAGATTGAAGCAAAGGCTCTCAGAAAGCTGAGCCACCAGAGCCGTACGAAGAAAGA
>JAZSQX010000004.1:0-9998 GCA_045538235.1 Eubacteriales bacterium | reverse complement strand
CGTCGCGGACCGCTTCAATGGCAGGCTTTGCCAGAGGTTCCATTCTTACGAACCACTGGAGGCTGATCATGGGTTCAATGGTGGTGCCGCAGCGGTAGCAGGTGCCGACTTCGTGGGTCAGGTCTTCGATTTCCGCCAGATAGCCGCCCTCGCGCAGATCGTTGATAATCGCCTTGCGGGCTTCGTAGCGATCCATGCCGGCGTACTTCGGGTAGTTTTCGGTGATCTTGGCATCGGGCGTCAGAACCACTTCCATGGGAAGGCTGCACCGACGGCCCACTTCAAAGTCGTTGGGGTCGTGAGCGGGGGTGATCTTTACGCAGCCGGTACCCTTGTCCAGTTGCGCGTGCTCGTCTGCCACGATGGGAATCCGTCTGCCGACCAGGGGCAGTACCAGATACTTGCCGATCAGGTGCTTGTAACGCTCGTCCGCGGGGTTCACGGCAACGGCGGTGTCACCCAGCAGGGTTTCGGGACGGGTGGTGGCAATTTCCAGATGTCCGCCGCCGCCAACGAGGGGGTAACGGATGTGCCAGAAATGTCCCGCCTGTTCCTGATAATCCACTTCCGCGTTGGAAATGGAGGTCTTGCAGTGAGGACACCAGTTGATGATGCGCTCGCCGCGGTAAATGAGTCCCTTCTTGTAGAGACGGAGGAAGACTTCCTTTACGGCGCGGCTGCATCCTTCATCCAGAGTGAAGCGTTCTCTTGTCCAGTCGCAGGAGGAGCCCATCTTCTTCAGCTGGCTGATGATCCGTCCGCCGTACTGTTCTTTCCATGCCCATGCCCGTTCCAGGAACGCGTCACGACCCAAATCTTCCTTGGTCAGCCCTTCCTTCCGCATCGCTTCCACGATCTTCGCTTCGGTTGCGATGGAAGCATGGTCGGTGCCGGGGAGCCACAGAGTACAAAAACCCTTCATGCGCTTGTAGCGGATGAGAATGTCCTGCAGGGTGTTGTCGAGGGCGTGACCCATGTGAAGCTGACCCGTAATGTTCGGCGGGGGAATCACGATGGAGTAGGGCACCTTCTTTTTGTCGATGACGGGGGTGAAATACTGTTTATCGCACCAATCGCGGTAGATGCGTTCCTCGAACTCCGAGGGGGAATAGGTTTTCGGTAATTCTTTTCTCATGACGATCACAATCCTTTCGGTGGATTTCTATAAAATAGCAAAATTATTTCTGTTGCGATGCGAGAATCGGTTCCGCCGCGGTGAGGGCTTCTCCGATGAGGGAAACATCCTTGCCTCCGGCGGTCGCGCTGTCGGGACGTCCGCCACCCTTGCCTCCGGTGACAGCGGCAACACCGCCCACCAGCTTGCCGGCGTGTGCACCGCTCTTGACGGCATCGGCTCCGGCTACGGCGAGGAAGTTCAGCTTGTCCCCGTCGTGTACCGCAAAGACGGCTACCATGTCGGCGTACTTATCCTTGATGGAGTCACACAGTGCCCGTGCGGCATCCAGACCGCTGGCACCCAGATCCGCCGTAACGAGACGGAAGGCACCCACGGCTTTTGCCTGACCCACCAGGGAGTCCAGACGGGAGGAGGCGAGCTTCTGATTCAGTGCGTCGATTTCGTGCTTCTGACGGGCGATTTCCTGAGTGAGGGAAGCGGCGCGTGCGGGCAGATCGACGGCATTGTTGGCTTTCAGCGTGCGGGCGGTTTCGGCGATGAGGGCATCCTTCTCTGCGATGAGCGCCAGAACGCCGTTACCCGTGGTGGCTTCGATCCGGCGGACACCGGCAGCCACGGAGGATTCGGAGAGAATCTTGAAGAGTCCGATTTTCGCGGTGTTGGTGCAGTGGGTACCGCCGCAGAGCTCCGTGGAGAAATTGCCCATCTTGACCATGCGGACTTCCTTGCCGTACTTTTCCCCAAAGAGGGCAGTCGCACCGGCTTTCTTCGCGGATTCGGGGTCGGTGACGGTGGTAACGATGTCGTTGCCCACCAGAATGTTGGCGTTGACGAGGGTTTCCACCTTGATCAGTTCTTCGGGAGTCACGGCCTGGAAGTGGGAGAAGTCGAAGCGGAGACGGTTGTCATCCACGTAGGAGCCGGACTGTTCCACGTGATTGCCCAGCACGGTGCGCAGCGCAGCCTGGAGCAGGTGGCACGCGGAGTGATTGCGGCAGATCGCTTCTCTGCGGGAGTCGTTCACGTCGGCGGTGACGGTGTCGCCCACACGGAGCATACCGCCTGCCACGGTGCAGAGATGGAGATACACGCCGTCGGTTTTTTTGGTGTCGTATACGGACAGGAGGTTTTCGTCCCGGTACAGGTTGCCCCGGTCGCCTACCTGACCGCCGCCTTCGCCGTAGAAGGGCGTTTTGTCGAGAATCACGGTGCAGTTTCCTTCGCTGACGGAATCCACCGAGCCTTCCTCGGTAAGGATCGCGAGAACTTTCGCACCCGTCGTGCGGTATTCGCTGTAACCGGTGAATACGGTAGCGGGCAGATCGGTGAGGAGATTGCCAGCGGCATCATTCCAGCCGGAAATATTGCCTCTCGCTTCTCTGGCGCGCTTTTTCTGAGCCTGCATCAGCTCCTTGAAGGTGTCTTCGTCAATGTGCAGTTTGGATTCTTCCGCGATTTCTCTGGTCAGATCCGGGGGGAATCCGAAGGTGTCGTACAGCTTGAAGACCTCTTCGCCGGAGATGGTGTCCGCACCGTCCTTGAGGGCACCGCGGATCAGGTCGGAGAGAATGTTCAGACCCGCGTCGATGGTGGCGTTGAAGCGGTCTTCTTCCATGGACATAACCTTCTTGATATAGTCCGCCTTTTCGCCCAGTTCCGGGTAGCCCGCCACGTTTTCGGCGATGACCACGTCGCAGACCTCGGTGAGAAATTCCCGGCTGATGCCAAGGAGCTTTCCGTTCCGGACTGCCCGGCGGAGAATGCGGCGAAGCACGTAGCCTCTGCCTTCGTTGGAGGGGATGATGCCGTCGCTGATCATGAAGGTCGCGCCCCGCACGTGGTCGGTGATGACCCGGATGGAGATGTCGTTTGCCGCATTTTCGCCGTAGACCTTGCCGGAGATTTCCACAACCTTGTTGAGAATCTTCCGGACGCCATCCACTTCGAACATATTGTCCACATCCTGCATCACGCAGGCGAGACGTTCCAGACCCATACCGGTGTCGATGTTCTTGTGCTCCAGTTCGGTGTAGTTGCCCTTGCCGTCGGAGTTGAACTGGGTGAAAACGTTGTTCCAGATTTCCATGAAACGGTCGCAGTCACAGCCGGGCTTGCAGTCGGGCTTGCCGCAGCCGTACTTCAGACCGCGGTCAAAGTAGATTTCAGAGCAAGGGCCACAGGGACCGGTGCCGTGTTCCCAGAAGTTGTCCGCTTTGCCGAGGGGGATGATCCGTTCTGCGGGAACGCCGATGACCTTGTTCCAGAGTTCGAATGCTTCCATGTCCTCTTCGTAGATGGAGGGGTAGAGCTTTTCTTCGGGGATTTCCAGCGTCACGGTGAGGAATTCCCACGCCCACGGAATCGCCTGATCCTTAAAATAGTCGCCGAAGGAGAAGTTGCCCAGCATTTCGAAGAAGGTACCGTGCCGTGCGGTGTGTCCCACGCGCTCCAAATCAGGAGTACGGATGCACTTCTGGCAGGTGGTCACTCTCTTCCGGGGGGGCTCCACTTCACCGGTGAAGAACTTCTTCATGGGTGCCATGCCGGAGTTGATGAGAAGAAGGGATTTGTCGTTGTTGGGTACGAGGGGGAAGGACGGGAGACGGAGATGTCCTTTCGATTCGAAGAAGGAAAGGTACTTTTCTCTCAGATCGTTTAGGGATGTCCACTGCATAATACTTGCTCCTTCATCATCGCCCAGCCGCGGAGAAAAAACGCAGAAGGGCGGGATTCTATCATATTTATTACAATAAAATATTATAACACGACTTGTGGGGGATGTCAAGAAGGATTCGGTAAACTCGTCGAAATCCTTTTTGCTCCGGGACTTTTTCTCCGTATCGCTTGAAAAAAGAAAGATATTTTTTCAGGATTATACAACTCTGCCTATTGTGCTCACGGAGGACATATGATATAATAAATATGTATCGATTTATACAATCTTTTTGTGTGCGGAGCGGTTATGAACTTACTGAAAGAAAAAATGTTCGAAGCCCTATCCTCCGTACTGCCCATCTCCGCCATTGTCCTGCTCCTCAGTGTGACGGTGGCACCGGTCAGTACGGGGATTTTGATGCTGTTTTTGCTGGGCTCGATTCTCTTGATCTTTGGCATGGGGCTTTTCACTCTGGGGGCGGGAATGTCCATGCAGCCCATGGGGGAAGGCATCGGGATGCAGATGAGCAAATCCCGGAAGCTGTGGGGACCCGTCCTCTGCTGCTTTGCCCTGGGTGTGATCATCACCATTGCGGAGCCGGATCTCACCGTGCTGGCGGAGCAAATTCCGTCCATTCCCAACATGGTTCTGATTCTGTCCGTGGCGGTGGGAGTGGGTGCCTTTTTGGTGATCGCGCTTCTCCGTATTGCGCGGGCGGTGCGGCTGGCAAAACTGCTCGTATTCTTCTACGCCATCGTGTTCCTGCTCACGATTTTTGCCCCGAACTCCTTTATTCCGGCGGCATTTGACTCGGGGGGCGTGACCACGGGTCCCATTACGGTGCCGTTCATTATGGCTCTCGGTATCGGTATGGCTGCCATCCGCAGTGACAAAAATTCCGCGGACGACAGCTTCGGTCTGGTGGCACTCTGCTCCATCGGCCCCATTCTGTCTGTGATGATTCTCAGCATTTTTTATCGTCCCGAAGCGACCACCACGGAGACGGTGATCGCGGAAATCGTCAACACGCGGGATGCCGTGATGGAGTTTGTGAACGCCACACCCCATTACGCCAAAGAGGTTCTCGTTGCGTTCCTTCCCATTGTGGGCGTGTTCATTCTGTTCCAGCTTCTGACCAGACGGTATCAGTTCCACCAGCTTCTCCGCATTGCCAGTGGTTTTCTGTACACGTACGTGGGGCTGGTGCTGTTCCTCACCGGTGCCAACGTGGGATTCATGCCCGCCGGTAAAATGATCGGTGCTGCCATTGCGGGAAGCCGTATCCGTGCACTTCTGATCCCCATCGGAATGGTCGTGGGTTACTTCATCGTGGCGGCGGAACCGGCGGTTGCGGTGCTGAAAAAGCAGGTGGAGGAAATCTCAAGCGGCAGAATTTCCGGCAAATCCATCGGCAAAGCCCTGTCCGTGGGGGTGGCAGTTTCTGTGGGGATTGCCATGCTCCGGATTCTGACGGGCATTTCCATTTTGTGGTTCCTCGTGCCGGGTTATGTGATTTCCCTGATTATCAGCTTTTACGTGCCTCCCATGTATACGGGTGCGGCATTTGACTCCGGCGGCGTTGCCAGCGGTCCCATGACGACGGCATTCCTCCTTCCCTTTGCGGTGGGAGCTTGTGAAGCCGTAGGGGGCAATCTCCTGACCGACGCCTTCGGCATTGTGGCGATGGTTGCCATGACGCCTTTGATTACCATTCAGTGCCTGGGTCTCCATTCCGAGATGCACCGCAAGTCCGTACAGAACAAGGCGGCAGAGGAGCTGAGCCGGATCGAAGACTGCATCCTGTTCTATGAGGAAGAGGAGAAAGAGGAAGAGGTGAGAGTATGATGGAACAGAACGCACCCGAGCGGGTAAAGCTGCTCATTGCGATCACCCAGCGCGGTCACGGACGGGAACTGATGGAATGGATGAGCAAGCGGGGAATGGGATACCAGATGCAGTGCATCGGACGGGGTACCGCCTCCTCGGAAATGTTAGATATTCTCGGGATCGGAAGCCAGGAAAAGGACGTGGTGATCAGCCTGGGCAGACAGAGTGCCGTGGAGCAGATCGTGTGGGAATTCAGCGATAATCTGAACAGCATGAAAAAAGGTCACGGCATCATGATGCTTCTATCCCCGTCCGCGGTAGGAAATCTGCTTGCGACCATTCTTACGATGAAAAGCGCCCCGGCGGCAATGGGGGAAAATCTTGCCGCGGAAGGAGATTATATGAAAAACGAACATCGTCACAGCCTGATTCTGATTTCCGTGAGACAGGGATATACCGATATGGTGATGCACACCGCAAGACGTGCCGGGGCAACGGGCGGTACCGTCGTCCGCGGTCGCCTTGCTTCGGAGGAACTGGAAGAAACCTTCAAGGGAATGTCCTTCGCGGAAGAGCGGGAAATTCTCGCCATCCTCGCCCCCGACAGCATCCGTGATACCCTCATGAGCGAAGTCAACACCGAATTTGGTATGCGCTCCGAAGCCCAGGGCGTCCTCTGCTCCCTCCCCGTAGACAAAGCCTTCCGTATCTGAGGAGAGACGAGGGGGGAACGGTCGCTTTTTCGAGAAAAAGCTCCGCAAAAAGCTTTCTGAAAATGGGTAACATGGGGCATAGCGCCGTCCTTTCAACAGCATAAAAGAAAACTGCGGCTAACGGAGTTTCGCGGAACTCTGTCAAGCCGCAGTTTGTTGTTTTGTTTCATGCCATGGCGGGGAAGCCATGTTGCATCGCACCGCCTGCCTTATTCTGCCGACGGAATGACGTCGGTGAAGATGTGCGTCAGCGTGTCCTCCGTCCAGTCGCCGGAAATTTGTTCCAGAAGATTGCCCATGGCGTCGAATACGTAGGTCTGGGGCGTGAAGGTCACGTTATGAAGGGCAACACCCGTCCGATCGATGTACAGGGGGAAGGTGTATTCGCCCGCTGTCATCACTGCCTGTGCCTTTTTCCATCCGTCCTTGCCTGCTTTCCCCACGTTGATGGGAAGAAACACCGCCCGATCGTAATATTCGGGAATGGCGGCTTCCACGTGGTCCAGGAGAGCGCGACTGGTGGCGTTCCAGCTTGCCCAGAAGCAGACCACCACGTTGCGCCCGGCGAAATCCACCAGCTCATACTTGACCCCGATCGAATCCGTGAAGGTGAAATTGTTCTGGGCGGCGTAGCCATCTGGAATTACGCTTTCTTTGTCGGGCATCTGGGTTTTTTCGATGTTTTCCGGCGCGAAGATGACCACAGCGGCGGTGATAACGGCAAAGATCAGAAGGGCAAGGAATCTGGTTTTCATGAGAATGTCCTTTCTCTTTTGTTTCAGTCAGATGGAAGGGCAGGGGAGGGTATCACTTTTTGTTGTTCTGTTCGGCAAGTTTTGCCTGCATCCGGGGCGGAATGGGTTTTTCGGTGATTTCGCCCGCTTTTTCCAGAGCAATCCGAGTGAAGAGGGGACCGACCAGCTCATAAATCAGCACGGCAAAGAGGGCGACGTTGCGGATGATGACACCGGGTTCTCCCAGAGAGAGGGCGGTGAGGGACATTCCCAGAGACACGCCAGCCTGAGGAAGCAGGGTGATGCCCAGGTATTTGCGGATGGTGGGCTCGCATTTTGCGAAGCCGGAGGAGAGGTTGGTGCCGAAGATCTTACCGAAGGAGCGGGAGAGGATGTACACCACGCCCACCAGGATGATCGCCCAGTTCTGGAAGACGGAGAATTCCAGTTCCGCGCCGCTGAGGACGAAGAACAGAACCATGACGGGAGCCGTCCAGCGATCCATGCGATCCATGAGTTCTTCAGAAAATTCGCAGAGGTTGCAGAACACGGTGCCCAGCATCATGCAGACAAGGAGGGAGGAGAAGGAGATGGTAACGGGACCCGCTTCGATTTCCAGCATGGAGAGGGCAACGGCGAGGAATACGTAGGTGACGGAAATGCACAGTCTCTTGCTGCGGGAGTGGAAGAATTCTTCCGTGTAGTGGAACGCCAGACCGATGAGGGCACCAAGCAGCAGGGAAGCGACGACCTCCACGATGGGATTGACGAGAACGGAAATCAGATCCACCTGACCGCTTTCCAGCGCCTTGGCAATGCCGAAGGAGATGGCGAATACCACAAGCCCTACCACGTCGTCCAGGGCGACTACGGGAAGAAGCATCCGGGTCACGGGGCCGTCCGCCTTGTACTGCTTGACCACCATGAGGGTAGCGGCAGGAGCGGTGGCGGTGGCAATAGCGCCCAGGGTGATCACGCAGGAGAGGGGAAGCTGTTCAGGCAGGAGCAAATGGATCACAAGAAGAGCGAGATCCACGCAGATGGTGGCGACGATTGCCTGGAAGATGGCAATGATAACGGCTTTTCTGCCCGTATGCTTCAGTTCTGTCAGACGGAATTCACTGCCCATGGAGAAGGCGATGAACCCGAGAGCCGCTTCGGAAATGAGGGAGTAGGAGGACACGTCGTCGTGGGAGATAAATCCGATGCCGAGAATGCCAAGCTGTCCGAGACAGTAGGGGCCGATGAGGATGCCGGCGACCAGATACGCGGTGACGGCGGGAAGATTCCAGAGTTTGGTGAGACGGGACATCATCAGTCCCGCCAGCATGGCGACGGAGAGTGCGAGAAGGGTTTGCATGATTTGTGCCTCGATTCTATATGTAATATCATGTAGAGATAATCCAGTAGTCTATTATACACTCCTTTTCGGAGGATTGCAAGAGGGGACGGGAAGATTCGGGGAAAAATCCGGTATTTCTTCAAAGCCCCTTGACAAAACGCGAAGATGGTATCGAATGAAACCAGAAAAAACCAGAAAAAGAGAAGGGGAGAGGGAATGAGCGTATACCGCGCCGGTGAGACGGTACAGGCGGTCAACCGGGTGGTGCTGAAAGTGATCGTGGGGGGAAAGCAGGGCGGTGTACGTTCCCATGGTACTTCTCGGATAAGTCAGACGGGATTGCTGCAATCGAATCAATAAAAAACAAGGTGCAGCGGATCCACGAGGAATCCGGACTGCACCTTATGTGTTCAGCGGGAATTATTCTGCCTTGTCAGCATCCTGCCCTTTGTTCTTCTTGAAGGAAGAGGAGCAGAAGTAGCCGATGACCATGACCACGATGAAGAGGATCATGTAGAAGAGAACGGGGAAGGAGAAGGTTCCATTTGCCGCTGCGGTGTTGTAGGGGGTAATGCCGTGTGCGTAAACAGCGGCGAATACCATGAAGGCGCAGGCGATGGTGGAGAGGATGGGGAGAACGAAACGCTTCATCACACCCAGATCCTTTTCCTTCTTCATCCAGATGATGAACATGGGGATGTAGAAGGCGTAGATGGTGACGATGGGAAGCTCGGAGGAGTCGAAGTTGAACAGACCGAACCAGCCGCCGTCGGGAGCCAGGTTGGCACCGTAGAAGTACAGGAGCCACAGAGCGCATACGAAGAGACCCCAGATGGAAGAGTTGGTGGTCATATTGGTTGCCTTGTCAACCTGAGAGAACATTTCGGGCTTGGGACCTTCCTTACGGTCAGCGATGGCGTACATACCGCGGGTTGCACCGACCATGAGGCCGTTGAGGGTACCGAGACAGGAAACGACGATACAGATGTTAAGCAGGGTGCCGCCGATGCCGCCGAAGATGTTCTTGAATGCGGTGGGAGCGCCTTCTGCCATGAGAACTTCATTGGAAGCGCCGCCTGCTACGCCGATGTAGTACAGAACGTAAGCAGCCACGACGATGAAGGAGCCGATCACGAGAGCCAGAGGAAGGTTCTTTTTGGGATCCTTCAGCTCGGCATTGATGGAGGTTGCCACGATCCAGCCTTCATATGCGAAGACGGTTGCAACGATGGCTGCGAACAGACCGCCGGCATTGCCGCCCACGGCTTCTGCCACGATGGTGGTGAAGTTCTGGGTGAGGGTGCCGTTTGTAAGACCCACGATGGAGCCGACGATTGCCATGAGACAGATGGGGATCAGCTTGATTACGGTTGCGCTGATCTGGAATTTACCTGCAAGCTTGGGGGAGAGGGCGTTGATGGTGTAGGAGAAGATGAGGAAGAAGCCAGCCAGAGTCATAACCTGTGCGCTGGTCATATCCCAACCCACGATCACGCCGAAGTATCTTGCGGATACCCATGCGAGAACGGAGGTCATGCCGGGGTAGTAGATGTTTACCATGAACCATGCCAGATAGTAGGGATAGCCC
>JAZSQX010000003.1:0-2560 GCA_045538235.1 Eubacteriales bacterium | reverse complement strand
CAAGCGGTCTTAGGAAGACAATGACTAGACCCAACTCCTTGGCTCACAGAACGACATGGCTACGATCCGACTTGGCAGGGGAGATGGACTGGAGTCCGGAGAGGAAGATCAGCATCTGTACACCACAGCGGTTCACGATGTTGAAGATGTTGTTGACCATGTCAATAACATACTTAACGATCTCCGTACCGACCATCATGTTGTTAAACAGGGCTTTCACGTCCATCATGGACACGATCTGGGAGGCGGTAGAAGTCTGCCCAGCACCAGTGTCGATACCATCCGTGCTTTCCATAATGGAAGCAAGGGAGTTGGCTGCATCGATCTCTGCGATCAGACCCGTCGTCAGAATAACGGGGATGAAGAAGATGGCACGGAACGCTGCACGACCGATGATCTTCTGATTCAGAATGATCGCAATGAACAGGGAGAACAGCACGATGGAGGGAATATCAAGAACGAGCTGCTTCAAACCGCTCACCAGAGTCTGTACGTAAGACGTATCAACGAAGAGAGCGTCGGAGTAGTTCTTAAATCCAACCCACGTCAGCTTGTAGCCACCCCCCATGAGGAGGTCAACCTCATGGAAGGAGTACTTGATGGAGTCAAAAATGATGGGGAGATAAATCAGGACAAATCCGAGGATGAAGGGGAGAACGAACAGCCAGCCTGCTCTCGCTTTTTTTACGTCAAGAGAGGCACCGCGTTTTCTCTTTTTGCCCGTCTGGGCAATCTGAATTTTTTCTTTCTTTGCGCCTTTGGCTTTGCCGGCATCAATATTCAAATTCATTGTGACACTCCCCTTTCTCAGTCGATTCTGACGAAGTCGAGGGAACCGATTTCATATTCGGTGCCGTCGTATTCGACAGTAATATCATAGGAATTGTAGTTCAGGATGAAGTTTACGCCGCCTTCGTATTCCACGCGGACAACGGAGCCAACGGTGGTCTTGTACTTGTCAAGAACCTTCACTTCCGTCTTCTCTTCTTCTTTCACGATGACTTCGCCGAACTCGTTGGTTTCAACGGGCTCGCCGTTTTCATCGGTTTCCACTTCAATGGGTTCACCGTTTTCGTCGGTTTCCACTTCGGTTTCTTCTTCAGCGGGTTCGCCGTCTTCGTTCGTTTCCACTTCAATGGAATCGCCATTTCCGTCGGTTTTCACTTCGCTGGGATTGCTGTTTTCAGCGGTTTCCACTTCGGTTCCTTCGCCAATGCCGTACTGAGCAGCAAGACGTTCTGCCAGTCTCTTTGCTCTTTCTTCCTTTTCCAGCTTAGCGGCTGCCTTTTCAGCGGCTGCGGCTTCTGCTTCGGCTGCTGCCGCCTTATCGGCTTCCAGCTCGTATTCATCGGGAATCCGTTCTGCATCCAGGAACTCGTGATCTACGATGTACGCAGTCTGGAGATCCTTCAGCACGTCGTTCAGCTTCTGGTAGTATTCCGCCACGTCATCTCTCCAGATGTCATAGGATACGGAGTAATACTGGCTGAGGGACGGATCTTCCTTCAGAAGGCTGGTGTTCTGATAAGAAAGAATGAAGTACAGGTATGCGCCGTTTTCGATGGTGTGGAGCAGGTATTCATCCATATCCCCTTCCATGTTGATGGCGGAACCGGTGAGAATCTTGGAGCCGTGGTAAACCATACCGAGGAACGGGATGGACTGGCTGGTCTTCACGAAATTGGAGGAAGTAAGGGATGCGCCGGTGATGATATCCGCATACTTGATGGTATAAGCGTTGCCGCCTTCCACCATGATGTTGTTGAAATCGGCATCCATTTCAGCGAGAAGATCGGTGGTGAACTTCTTGCTGTCCTCGCGGTGATACGGTTCGTCTTCGTCAAAGTCGGAGTTCAGATCCGTACCGAGGGTGGAGACTGCGATGGAGTCGTTGCCATATGCCTGATAGTTGGGTCCGAAGGTATCATAGAGATATTCGTACACGGAGGGCGATACGGCTACCATGGAAGTCTTTACAAACGTCTGGGTTGCAGGGTTGTAAACTCTTCTGGTGGTATAACGGTTGTCAATGGTGCGGATGGCGTCAGTCTTATAGTTAACACCATCGAAGGGAGCCTGATCGCGAATGTACGCGAAGTCAAAGTCGGGATACAGTTCGAATCCATTTTCTTCCGCGAATGCAGCAAGATCCTGGAATCCTTCTGCGCCGCCAACCACGTCGGTCCACTTCAGCTTGTAAGGAATCAGAGCGTTCATACCGCCGTTTGCGTAACCGGTAAGCTTGAAGTTCATGTTGGAAACGCCCATGGAGGACAGATCGCTGAACATCGTCTTGATATCCTCAAAGGTGGTAAGGGGCTTATCAACGGTTACAGGGAAGGAGAATTTGCGCTCGGTGGTCTGCAGAGAACCGAATGTTTCGATAACGATCGGGATCTGTGCACCGGTATTGTCCAGTTTGGAGATGGTTCCCTGTGCGGTGAGGTAATCGCGGTATGCGGTTGCCATGCCAATCCAACTGGATTCGTAGAATTCTTCTACGTTGTTCTTTTCTGCCAGCGCCGCATCCTTCATGAAGATGTACTGGATCCGATAGTTA
>JAZSQX010000253.1:0-2337 GCA_045538235.1 Eubacteriales bacterium | reverse complement strand
ACCCCCTCTCCTCCCATCCCCGGCCCACGGACAATGCCGATGTGCTCTCTCCCGAAGAGGAAGCCGACCTTCTTGCCCTTCGGGATGAAGCAAGCGAGACATGGGAGTTCGACATCACCGTCTGCACCGTGGATTCCCTCGAAGGAAAAAGCGCCCTCCCCTACGCCGACGATTTTTACGATGCCATGAACTACGGCTACACCTCCGATTACGACGGCATTCTGTTCCTCATTGCCATGGAGGAGCGGGAATGGGCATTCTCCACCTGCGGCTATGGCATCACCCTGTTCTCCGACTACGATCTGGACATCATGGCAGACCGCCTGCTCCCCGATCTCTCCACCGGAAACTACGCCGATGCTTTTGCAATCTATGTTCAAGAGGTCACGTCCATCCTCGCCTACGCTAACACTTACGGAAGTGATTTTTCCGAGGACGGTTACATCGCGGCAGAGCCCCACCCCTACGAGGATTTCTACCCGGACGACTACTGGCACGATACCCGCGTCTCCGCCCCCATGCCTCTCGGACAGCGGCTTCTCATCTGTCTGGTGATCGGCGTCATCCTCGCGTTTCTCATTCTCGCCGGCATGACCTCTCAGATGAAAACCGTCCGTTCCCGGAACACCGCGGGAGAATACACCCGACCGGACAGCTTCCAGCTCACCCACTCGGGAGAACTGTTCCTCTATCGCAACGTCAGCCGCGTGCGCCGTCAGCAGGATTCTTCCGGAAGCGGCAGCTCGCACCGGGGCGGCGGATCGATTCGCGTGAGCAGTTCGGGTCGCTCCCACGGCGGACGAAGCGGACGATTCTGAAAAATGCCCGAAATGAGAGGATGTTTCGAAAATTTAATCGTTTCTTAATCAAAACGTCCTCTGTTTTCATCAAACCTGCATTGCAAAATCCCACAGAATCGTGTATAATATCCGCAGTTATGAAAGCTCGGGAGTATTTATGAAATCCATTTACGTCTTCCTCGCTCGATCCACCACCGTGATCTCGCGGGTGATCAACCGATTTACAGGCGATCCCTTCACCCACGCGTCCATCGCCTTTGAGGACGATCTCAAGGTGATGTACAGTTTCGCCCGGAAATATCCAAGACTTCCTCTCCCGGCGGGATTGATGGAGGAAGGCATCAACCGGGGCTTCTTCAAAGCACAGCGGGACATTCCCTGTGCCCTGCTCCGGATCGACGTACCCGACAAGGTCTACGATCGCGCCAGAAAGCGGATTCATCGGATGCTCCGCCGACGGGATCAGTATACATACAGCATTCTCGGACTCCTTCTGTGCAGCCTGAACATCCCCGCGGTGTTCCCCGGGCGCTTCTTCTGCTCCCAGTTCGTCGCCACCGTTCTGACGGATTGCGGTGCTGTGAAGCTTCCCAAGCCCGCGCCCCTGATGCACCCGTCGGATTTCTACTATATGCCCTGCTTCCACGTGGTATACCGGGGAACTCTATACGGACTCCGCCGACACACCGCCGGATACCTGCCCTCCCCCGCGATGGGTGCCATGGCATAATCACACAAAAACCAAAACGACCGTTTCCCGGAACGAAAATCCCGGAATGCGGTCGTTTTTTCATGCAGATTGTGTGCCGGCTTTGCCCAGTAGTGGAAAGAGGGAGCGGGACCCCCCTCTTTTGGAGTATGCCGCCGTGATTCAGATTTCGATCATTTCCTTCGGGCAGTCGGTGAGATTCCGCATTCCGCCGGGGGTGATGAACACCATGTCCTCGATGCGGCAGCCGTACTTCCCTTCCAGATAGATGCCGGGCTCCACCGTCACCAGTTGTCCCGCCTGAAGGGTTCCATCAGAGCGGGAGGACAGATTCGGCTGTTCGTGAATTTCCAGACCCACGCCGTGGCCGAGACCGTGACCGAAGCATCCCGCATAGCCCGCACCGTCGATGATATCCCGGGCGATTTTGTCCATATCCGCGTTGCGCTCCCCTTCCTTGATCACGTCAAGAACCGCCTCCTGCGCCTTGAGAACCGTTTCGTACAGCCGCTTCTGTTCCGCGTCCGCCTTGCCGATCACCAGAGTTCGGGTCATGTCGGAGTGGTAGCCGTTGATCAGCGCGCCGTAGTCCATGGTGAGGAAGCCCTTTTCCAGCTTCACTCTGCGGGGCACACCGTGGGGACGGGAGGAGGCAGTACCGGAGACGGCAATGGTGTAGAAGGAAGGCTGATCGCTTCCGTTTTTCTTCATATAGTATTCCAGCTCTGCCGCCACGTCCATTTTCGTCATATCGTAGTGGATCACCTTCAAAATGTGGTGGAACGCGCCCTCCGCAATCCGCTGTGCCTTCCCAATGTTTTCAATTTC
>JAZSQX010000154.1:0-6185 GCA_045538235.1 Eubacteriales bacterium | reverse complement strand
CCTTGGCCCACAGAACGACATGGCTACGATCCGACTTTTTTTGATCGCCCGCACCAGACGGATGAGATCCTCCGGTGGGAGTGCCGTGGGAGTCCCTCCTCCGATGAACACGGTGTCAGGGGAATAGGATGCCGCCGCACTGCGGTAACTCTCCATGTGAGCGATGAGGGCATCCACGTACCGGGACATGATCCCTTCTTCGGCAGGAGGTGCGGAATTGAAATCACAATAGGCGCACTTGGATAAGCAGAAGGGGATATGGATATAAAGCCCCAGTCTTTTGTTTTCGCCGGATATACTCTGCATAACATCACGCCTTTCGTATCATTTCCCGTTGGAATGGGAATCCTGTCAGTTGTCGTCATCCAGCTTGAGCACCGCCATGAACGCCTCGGGAGAGACCTGTACGGAACCGAGCTGACGCATCTTCTTTTTGCCTTCCTTCTGCTTTTCCAGGAGTTTTTTCTTTCTGGTGATGTCCCCGCCGTAGCACTTGGCAAGCACGTCCTTCCGAAGAGCCTTGACCGTCTCACGAGCGATGATCTTCGAGCCGATTGCCGCCTGAATGGGGACTTCGAAAAGCTGCCGCGGGATGTTGTCCTTCAGTTTTTCCGCAATTTTCCGGGCACGACCGTATGCCTTTTCTGAGTGAACGATGAACGTCAGCGCATCCACCATTTCCCCGTTCAGAAGGAAGTCCAGCTTCACCAGATCGGAGGGTTCGTAGCCTTCCAGTTCGTAGTCCAGGGACGCGTATCCCCGGCTCCGGGATTTGAGGGCATCAAAGAAGTCGTAAATAATCTCGTTTAGGGGCAATTTATAGTGCAGTTCCACCCGCTCCGTGTCGATGTACTTCATGTCGAGGAACACGCCCCGGCGATCCTGGCAGAGATCCATGATGCCGCCCACATAGTCGGTGGGAGTGATGACGGATGCCGCCACAATGGGCTCGGCTGCCACTTCAATTTCGTCCGGCGGCGGATAGTTGGTGGGGTTGTCGATTCGCAGCACTTCCCCGTTTTTCTTGGTAATTTCGTAAATAACGCTGGGAGCGGTGGTGATCAGATCCAGATTGCACTCCCGCTCCAGCCGCTCTTCAATGATCTCCATGTGGAGCAGTCCCAAAAATCCGCACCGGAAGCCAAAGCCCAGAGCAATGGAGGTTTCCGGCTCGAAGCTGAACGCGGCGTCGTTGAGCTGGAGCTTTTCGAGAGCATCCTTGGTTTCGTTGTACTTGGCACCGTCTGCCGGATAAATCCCCGCATACACCATGGACTGCACCTTCTTAAAGCCGGGCAGAGGCTCGTCCGCGGGACTGTTCGCCAGCGTCACCGTATCGCCCACGCGGGTATCGGTCACGTTCTTGATGGAGGCGGTGAAGTATCCCACCTCCCCGGCGGACAATTCTCCCATAGGGCGCAGTCCGAAGGGATCCATGACCCCCACTTCCACCACGTCGAATTCCGCTCCGGTGTGCATGAGACGGATCTTGTCTCCCACCCGAATGGTGCCTTCCATCACACGGATGTAGACGACCACGCCCAGATAACTGTTGTATACGGAGTCGAAAATCAGGCATTTGAGGGGGGCATCCGCATCGCCTTCGGGGGCAGGCACATCCCGCAAAATGGCAGTCAGCACGTCGGCAATATTCAGCCCCGTTTTGGCGGACACCACCGGTGCATCCTCCGCGGGAATGCCGATCACGTCTTCAATTTCCGCCTTGCACTTGTCTGGCATCGCGGAGGGCAAATCAATTTTGTTGATGACGGGAACGATTTCCAGATTGGCATCCACCGCCAGATAGGCATTGGCGAGGGTCTGGGCTTCGATTCCCTGGGTCGCATCCACCACCAGCAGAGCCCCCTCGCAGGCATTGAGGGATCGGGACACCTCGTAGTTGAAGTCCACGTGTCCGGGGGTGTCGATCATATTGAGGGCATACTGCTCCCCATCGGGTGCCGTATAGTCGATCCGCACCGCACGGGCTTTGATGGTGATCCCGCGCTCCCGCTCCAGATCCATATTGTCGAGAAGCTGTTCTTCCATATCTCTTGCCGCCACGGTGTTGGAAAACTCCAGAATCCGGTCGGCAAGCGTGGCCTTCCCGTGGTCGATGTGGGCAATGATGGAAAAGTTTCGGATATGCTTTTGCTTTTCGGTAGTGGACATAATATCTCCTTTTGCAAGACATTCGCATTTTAATACTTTATTATACCAGATTTGCCGGGGGAAAATCAAGGGATACAAAAAAATTTTGCCCCCAGAAGTCATTTTGCCAGTCTTTTCCGTTCACTTCTTGACATTGTGCCCGGGTTCATGTATAATAATACTATCTATTCCAATCGATTGGGGGTTTCGCTGTTGACGCAATTCAAACGCGGCAGAATTCTGCCCACAACCCCATACATCCTGGTGCATCCGTCCCGGGCTGCCCATCTTCTTCTGGAAGGACGCACACTGGTGTGTCTGATTCGCCACGGGCAGACGGACTGGAATCTCATCAAACGCCTGCAGGGGAGAGAAAATGTCCCCCTCAACGAGGCAGGGCACGCCCAGGCGGACGGTCTGGCACACGTGATCCGCGGGATTCAGAACAACGGCGTCTCCTTTGATGCCGTCTGCACCTCCCCCCTCTCCCGGGCATGGGATACGGCCGAGTATCTCACCCGCGCCATCGGTCTGAAGGAGCCCGTCGTGCTCGAAAATCTCATTGAGCGGGATTACGGCAAGCTGTCCGGGCTGACTCTCGACGAGCGGCACCGGCTTTATCCCGGCGGAGAGCGTCAGGCAGGCAACGTGGAATCCGTTCCCGCCGCTGCCTCCCGGATGCTCCGTGCTATCGACGATATGCTGGCTGTCACCTCCCGGCGAACCGTTATTGGGGTCACCCACGGCGGCATTATCAACGCCGTCTACTCCCGTCTCACGTCCGGGGAAATCGGCACGGGGAAAACCCTCACCGTCAACTGCAGTCTCAGCTGCATTGCCGCTGGTATTGGTGAGCCCATTCCTCTGGCATATAACCTGCAGAACGAAAACGCTGCCCTGTACGTCACGAAACTGCTCCTGTATGGGGCGGAAATCTGACGGTGCCAAACAAAGGAAAGGAGTCCGGTATGGTCAACAAAAAATTCGCGGTGGGAGGCATGAGTTGTGCCGCCTGTCAGGCCGCGGTGGAAAAATGCGTCCTCGGACTGCCCGGCGTGGAGTCGGGTTCCGTCAGCCTGATGACCCGTTCCATGACCCTTTCTTACGATGAAAGCGTTCTCTCCGAAGAGGCGATTTTTCACGCTGTCCGAAATGCCGGTTACTCTGCCGGTCCCTGGGTCAGACGGGAAGACGCAGAAGAAGAGGAAAATCAAAGCTATCACAGCATGGTGCGGAGACTGATTGCCTCCGCCCTTTTTGCTGTCGTGATGATGATCGTGACCATGGGGCACATGGTGGGAATCCCCCTGCCCGGCTTCATGAATCCCCACGGAATGGGTGCGGAACCCATCGTCTACGGAGCGGTACAGCTGCTTCTCTCCCTCCCCGTGATCGTCATCCATTACAGCTATTTCACCGATGGCTTCCGGAGCGCCCTCCACCGCAGTCCCAACATGAACACCCTGGTGGGAACGGGTGCCGCCGCATCCATGGTATACGGCATCTACATTCTCGTCCGCATGATCCTCGGTTACCGGAGGGGCGAGGCGATCCACGTTTACTCCGAACAGTTGTACTTCGAATCCGTGACCATGATCCTCACCCTCATTTCCCTCGGCAGAACGCTGGAAGCCCGTGCGAGACGGCACACCTCCGACGCCGTGCGAAAGCTGATGGCTCTGACTCCGAAAACGGCGGAAATCCGGCGGGGAGACGAGATCGTCACCGTTCCGTCGGCAGAACTGGTTCCCGGCGACTGCGTCATCATCCGGGCGGGGGCTTCCGTTCCCTGTGACGGCATTCTGCTCACGGGTGGTGGGACTGCGGACGAAAGCGTCATCACCGGCGAGAGCGTTCCCGTGGTGAAAGAAGTGGGAGACACCCTCATCTGCGGCACCATTCTCACCTCCGGCTACAGCGAAATCCGTGCGGTTCACGTGGGAGAAGACACCACGGTGGCAAAAATCACACAATTAGTGGAAGACGCCGCCTCCAGCAAAGCTCCCATTCAAAAACTGGCGGACAAAATCAGCGGCGTGTTCGTGCCCATTGTCTGCGGCATCGCCCTTCTCACATTCCTCCTCTGGATGCTGTTCTCCCACTCCCTCCACAACGCGGTGGGATACGGAATTTCCGTTCTGGTCATCAGTTGTCCCTGTGCGCTGGGTCTCGCCACCCCGACTGCCATCATGTCCGGTGTGGGTCGCGGTGCTTCCCTCGGCATTCTCATCAAATCCGCCGACGCCATTGACGTGCTTCACAGGGTGTCCGTGGCGGTACTGGACAAAACGGGCACCATCACCGAGGGCAGAATGCGGGTTTCCGACGTGTTCCCTCTCCGGGAAGGCGAAGAAGACCGTCTCCTGACCGCCGCCGTTTCGCTGGAATCCAGGAGCGAGCACCCCATCGGCACCGCTATCGTGGCGTACGGCGAGTCACAAGGCATTTCTCCCCTACCCGCTGACGAATTCACACAGACCTTCGGCGGCGGAGTACGGGGAATCGTCGGCGGCAAAGATTGCATCGGCGGAAACGAAGCGTTCCTCACCGCCTCTGGAATTGCCGTACCGGAAGAAGTGACTCGTCGTCTGGCATCCTATGCGAAAGACGGAAAGACCCCCGTTCTCTTCGCGGCTGACGGCAGGATTCTCGGAATCATCGCTCTGGCAGACCGCATCAAGCCCACCAGCCGGGAGGCAGTCTCTGCTCTGCGGAATCTGGGACTGGACGTGATCATGCTCACCGGGGACTGCGAAGCCACCGCCCAAGCCATTGCAAAGGAAGCGGGCATCGAGCGGGTGATCTCCGGCGTGAAGCCCGACGAAAAAGCCCGGTACATGGAGCGCATCATGACGGGAGAAATCCACGGGGACCGCACCCGGCGCTACACCATCATGATCGGGGACGGCGTAAACGATGCCCCTGCCCTCGCCATGGCGGACTGCGGTATTGCCGTCGCCCACGGAACAGACATCGCCATGGAATCCGCTGGCGTGGTGCTGGTGCGAAGTGATCTCACCGATGCCGCCCGCTCCGTGGAACTGAGCCACGCCATCATGAAGAATATCGCGGAAAATCTGGCGTGGGCGTTCGGCTACAACCTGCTCTGCATCCCCATTGCGGCAGGCGTTCTCTCCCCCCTTGGCATCGCGCTCACCCCCATGATCGCTTCCGCCGCCATGTCCCTCTCCAGCATTTGTGTTGTCACCAATGCCCTGCGGCTCCGCAATTTCCAGCCAAAATCATCTCATAAGGAGTAAACCTATGTTATTCGGAAAGAAAAAGACCATCCAACTCAAAATCGGCGGAATGCACTGTGAAAAATGCGCCGCCAAAGTGACTGCCGCCATTAAGGAATTAGGCGGCAAAGCGGACATCGACCTGAAATTGGGTCGCGCCTCCGTCACCTGCCCGGACAAACTGGATCCCGCCGCTGTCAAAGCCACCGTGGAAGCCCTCGGCTTCCGCTGTGACGTGATCTGACAAAGATCTGCCGGTGATCCGATTGATAACACAATGACAATACCGCCGAGTGAGACCCAGCGATCCCTCTCGGCGGTATCCTTTCATTCTTTGAAAAAAGGAGTATTTCTGTAATGTGACTGCAAACTATACGCACCCTTATAACCAATTTCTCTTGCCATGATAAACAACGCGAGAAGTTTGTGGCTCGGTCTTGCATAATACAGCGTGCGCTCCTCGCCGTTAATGGTAAGATTCTGCTTCCACATTACCTTCAAAAGCAACAGATCATCCAATACCGCTTCCATTTGCTCACTCGGAATGTCACAATCCTTTTCCAGAACTGAGCCTTCAAAAACGTAGTTCTCTGTCTTGTGATACAAGTAGATCAAAGCGTTCATGGTATCCGTATGCGAGAGTGCCGCAAAGATTTTTTGCAGATCGTCCTTGTCATTCAGAAAATGCCCGTATCCCTCTGCCGGCTCGGGAAATACAGAGAAGAAAGGCTCCTTTCCATTCGATATGATGGTAAATCCGTTATCATCAAGAATATAGGATGCGTTTTTCTGATT
>JAZSQX010000058.1:0-2679 GCA_045538235.1 Eubacteriales bacterium | reverse complement strand
ATTGTGCGAAGTGAATGTTCTTTCATCTTGTGTCCTTTCTGGTGCGAAGTTTTTTTCGAAATCGATCC
This sequence comes from Eubacteriales bacterium, assembly GCA_045538235.1. Taxonomy (GTDB): domain Bacteria; phylum Bacillota; class Clostridia; order Oscillospirales; family CAG-272; genus UMGS1696. The sequence continues at coordinate 2,611 of JAZSQX010000058.1, read as the reverse complement.
GTGTTTCAAAGTCAGAGGATAGACGTATCCCTTGGCGATGATGGCGGCAAAAGTCTTCCGAGGTCTGTCGGGCATTCGCGCTATGCTTGTAAACGAACCTATGTAAAATCAAAAAATATCGTGTTTTCCTTCCATGGCAAACAAATTGCCCAAGGTGACTTTTTTGAACAAACCTATCTTATAAGGCTCGCCTACGATTACAGAATAATCGTCTTTGTGTTCCAAACTTACGATAATAGCATCTGAGGGCTTGCCATCTGCGGAAGTTATACCCGCATTCCAAACGATACCACTGGCTTTGATTTTTCCTTCAGCAGCCAGTTGCTTGTGGATCTGTATCAAATCTGCAAGAACATCTTTTGATTCGGGATGCTCATTCCCATCATAACTCCCGGTCAACACCACAGAATCATCCATATGCAAAACAGCGGCAAATGGGTAAAATTCGCGATGCTTTTTCATTTGTTCCTCCGCAAAGGGAAGTAACCTATCAAGTAATATTTCACATTGTTCTTTTGGGGTCATGGTTATATCCTCCTTGATTATTGTTTAATTGATTATATCACAAATCCGCGAATATTTCAACTCTTTCGTCGGTTCCAATCCCTCGTGTCGAAAAGCATTGCAAATGGATCGATGGGAATCCGTTTGATGTAAGACAGGGACGAAAAAAGCGGAGAAATCTCTCGAAATCTCCGCTTTTCTCGTTTTTTCTCAGTCGAATCAATTTCAACCGTTAAACTTTCCAGGGGCACTAAGACTCGAACTCAGGACACGTGGTTTTGGAGACCACTGCTCTACCAACTGAGCTATACCCCTACAACGTTTGTTATTATACCACAAAGTTCGGGAAATTGCAATACCTTTTTCAAAAAAAGTGAAATTTTTTTGCGGTTTCTTCCGGGAAATGCAGAAGAGCAGGAAAATCGGAATTGTTTACAATGTTTGGTAGAATAACAGTGGCTGATCACGCTATAATATGCGTATAGGAACTGCGGCATTCTCCGGTTTGGATGAAGCTTTGTCGCGAACACCGGAAGGGGGAACGTGCTTGAAGAAAAAACGTCGCGGCTGCGGCAAATTTTTGCTGACCGTGCTGTTTCTCCTGCTTCTGATTCGCTGTGCGTTGTACGATGGGGTGACGGTGCGGCGGTACGCGGTGACGGACGAGCGGGTGGAGGACTCCCACACCTATGTGGTGGTGACCGATCTCCACGCCACCCTCTACGGGGAAGGGCAGGGGGATCTGATTGAGCAAATTCTCGCCCAGTCGCCGGAAGCGGTGTTTCTCGTGGGGGATATCGCCGACGATAAGCGGGATTTTGAGCCAACACGGCAGCTCTTGGCGGGGCTGAAGGACAAGATTCCCTGCTATTACGTCACGGGGAATCACGAACGCTGGCTCTCCTATACGGACGATGTTGCGGCGCTGTTCGCGGAATGCGGGGCGACGGTGCTGGATGGCGAGAGCGTGCTTCTGCCGGGGAACATCCGGCTGTGGGGGGTGTCCGATCCGCTGTTTTACGATGGGGAGACGGAATTTTTGGAGGCACTCTCCGCCATGAAGCCCGAGGACGAGGTGTTCGATCTGCTCCTGTCCCATCGACCGGAGTATGCCGAATCCTACGCCGCCGCGGGTTTTGATCTCACTTTATCGGGGCACGCCCATGGAGGACAGGTGCGGATCCCCCTGTTCCTGAATGGACTGTACGCGCCCGGTCAGGGATGGATGCCGGATTATGCCGGCGGGCGGTACGAGGTAGGGAAGATGATCCTCATCGTCAGCCGGGGACTGATGCGAGATGATCTTCCGCGGGTGTTCAATCCCCCGGAATTGGTAGTGATTCAGATTCACCCGCAAAGTTCAGAAAAATAACATAAAACGCTCTCTGTCGGATGGCTCCGTGAGAGCGTTTTTTTGTTATCGCATGGCGCGATCGGCTTCTTTGAGCAGTTCGATAATGGGGAGATGCTGGGGACAGGCAGTTTCGCAGGCACCGCAGGCAAGGCACTTCGAGGCATCGTTTTCCTTGTCAATGTAGTGCTTGTAACGTCCGCTTCCCGCCATACCGTCCGGGTCATAGAGGGAATGGTTGTTCCAAACGGCGAAAATCTGGGGAATCTTCACGCCGGCGGGGCAGGGCATACAATAATTGCATCCGGTGCATCCCACTTTGGTGCGGCTGTTGTAGGCATCCCGTACCTGATCGATGAGGGCTTCTTCTTCGGCGGTCATACAGCCGGCAGAGCAGCGGTCGAAAATCGCCAGATTGTCATCGCACTGTTCCATGTTGGTCACGCCGGAGAGAATGGTCGCCACTTCGGGGGAATTGGCAATCCAGCGGAACGCCCATTCCACGGGGGAACGCTTTACGGGGAAGGAATCGTACAGTGCCTGCACGTTGTCGGGGGCTTTTGCCAGTTTTCCGCCCAGAAGACCTTCCATGACCACCACGGGAATGCCTTTTTCGCCCGCATAGCGGAGTCCCTTGAGGGTTGCCTGGTTTTCGATGTCCATGAAGTTGAACTGAATCTGGCACATATCCCAGTCGTAACCGTCAAGGATTTGGCAGAAGTCGGAGGCCAAGCGGTCTTAGGAAGACAATGACTA
>JAZSQX010000131.1:0-2951 GCA_045538235.1 Eubacteriales bacterium | reverse complement strand
GGTTTCCCCATGGGATGCCGGAGGAGCCCCGTCGGCATAGAGGGAGCCCGCCTGATAGTTAAAGACGAACACGTCCAGCTTTGCCGCCGCCGTTTCTTCCGCATTCAGCCGACGGAGGGATCCCGCCGCCGCATTTCTCGGATTGGCAAACAGCCGCTCGCCCCGCTCTTCTTTTTCCGCGTTGAGGGCTTCAAACACCCCGCGGGGCATATACACCTCTCCCCGCACCGTCACGTTCAGGGGCTCGGGAAGTCTGTGGGGAATCCCCCGGATGGTGCGGACGTTTTCCGTCACATTTTCGCCCACGGTGCCGTCTCCCCGGGTGGCTCCCATGACGAGAACCCCGTCCCGGTAGGTGAGGGACACGGACAGCCCGTCAATTTTCGGCTCCACGGAATAGACGATGTTCTCGGGGGCGATCCCCTCCGCTAAAAGGGTATCCGTGGTACGGGTGAGAAAGACCCGCAGTTCCTCTTCGGAGAACACGTCAGAGAGGCTTCCCATTTTCGCCGGATGCGTCACCTTCTCGAATTTCTCCGAGGCGCGTCCCCCCACCCGATGGGTCGGAGAAGCGGGATCGTCCAGCGCCGGAAATGCCGCCTCCAGCCGCTTCAGTTCTTCAAACATAGCGTCGTATTCGAAATCGGAAATCTCCGGTGCATCGTGATTGTAGTACAAATCCGCCGCCCGGAGAATCGCTTCCCGCAGGACTCGGATGCGCTTTGCCGCCTTCTCTTCCTCCCCGGGAGTGAAAATGGAATCGTGTTTCTCGTTCATACGTGTCCCCTGTCATCCAATCGTTTTTTCTACCCATGATTTTACCACAATTCCAAAAAAAATGCAATCCCAAGAAAAGAATGTTCAAAAAAATCGTTCCATTCCTTCTATTCACAAATTTGTCATCCCAATCCCTTGACGGAAGGGGGCGAAATATAGTATAATGTAAGAATCATCATAACCATCATCGGCGCTCATTTTCCCGGGCGCAGAAAGGACTCTCATGAAAAAATTATTACTCGGCAATGAAAGCGTGGCACGTGGTCTGTACGAAGCAGGCGTTCACTTTGTCTCCAGCTATCCCGGAACGCCCAGCACGGAGATCACCGAATTCGCCGCCACCTATCCGGACATATACAGCGAATGGGCTCCCAATGAAAAGGTGGCTCTGGAAGCGGCTTACGGTGCGGCTGTGGGCGGCGGACGTGCCTTCTGCGGCATGAAGCACGTGGGTCTGAACGTGGCGGCCGACCCCCTCTTTGTCACCGCATATTCCGGTGTGGGCGGTGGTATGGTCATCGGTGTGGCGGACGACCCCGGTATGCACTCCTCCCAGAACGAACAGGACAGCCGGCACTACGCCATCGCCGCCAAGCTCCCCATGGTGGAACCCTCGAACTCCCGGGAATGCAAGGAATACACCAAACTGGCATTCGATCTCTCCGAGCAGTTTGACACCCCCGTGATTCTGCGAATGACCACCCGCGTGAGCCACAGCCGTTCCCCCGTGGAACTGGAGGATCGGGTGGACGTGCCCGTAAAGCCCTACGAAAAGGATGCCGCCAAGCACGTCATGATGCCCGCCAACGCCAAAAAGCGGCACTACGTGGTGGAAGATCACCTGGAAGCCCTCCGTACATACAGCGAATCCTGCCCCCTCAACACCGTGGAAGAAAACGGCACCTCCGTGGGCATCATCACCGCCGGCAACTGCTACAACTACGCGAAGGAAGCCTACGGCAAGAACGCCTCCTACCTGAAGCTGGGGCTCATCAATCCCCTGCCCACCCAGCTGATTCTGGATTTCGCCGCCAAGCACGACACCATCATCGTGGTGGAAGAGTTAGATCCCGTCATCGAAACCCACTGCCGTTCTCTCGGACTGGACGTGATCGGCAAGGCGGACGGCACCCTGCCCCTTTGCGACGAATATTCCGAAGAACTGCTCCGCACGCGGCTGCTTGGTCTGGAAGCGGATTATCGGGAAATCGGCGATCCCATTCCGCCCCGTCCCCCCGTGCTCTGCCCCGGCTGTCCGCACAGAGGCGTGTTCTACACCCTTTCCAAGATGAAGATCCGGGTGTCCGGCGACATCGGATGCTACACCCTCGGCGCTGTGGCTCCCCTGTCCGCCATTGACACCGTGTACTGCATGGGCGCGTCCATTTCCGCCCTCCACGGTGTCTGCAAGGTGCGCGGTGAGGAAGAACGCTTCGTTTCCGTCATCGGCGACTCCACCTTCATGCACAGCGGTCTCACCGGCCTTGTGAACGTGGTTTACAATGGCGGCAACACCACCACCATGATTCTCGACAACTCCATCACCGGCATGACGGGACACCAGGAAAATCCCCTCACCGGCAAGACCCTCATGGGCACTCCCGCTCCGAATCTCTGTCTCGAAGACATCTGCGCGTCTCTGGGCGTGGCAAGAGAACACATCCGCGTGGTGGATCCCGCCGATCTTGCGGCGCTGGAAACCGTTCTCAAGGAAGAACTGGCGGCTCTCTGCCCCTCCGTCATCATCTGCCGCCGTCCCTGCGCGCTGCTGAAGGGCGTGAAGAAGAACCCGCCCCTGACCGTGAACGAAGACAAGTGCATCGGCTGCCGCAGCTGTATGAAGATCGGCTGTCCCTGCATCTCCGTCACAGGCAAGAAGGCAAAGATCGATGCGTCCATGTGCGTGGGCTGCGGTCTCTGCCAGCAGATGTGCAAGTTCGGCGCACTCTGAGTCCCCCGTAATTGAGAAAGTGAGGCAAATACAATGCAGAAAAATATTATGATCGTCGGCGTGGGCGGACAGGGATCCCTCCTCGCATCGAAAATTCTCGGCAAGGCAGCCATGGACAGCGGCTGTGACGTGAAAGTATCCGAAGTACACGGAATGTCCCAGCGGGGCGGCTCCGTTGTCACCTACGTGCGGTTTGGCGACGAGGTATACTCCCCCGTCATCG
>JAZSQX010000109.1:0-5383 GCA_045538235.1 Eubacteriales bacterium | reverse complement strand
GGATCGGGCGGCAAAGATGGATATGGCGCTGGAGATTGTGGAAAACGCAAAAACCAGCCGTCCCTCCGTGTGCAACGCCATGGAGGTGTGCCTGGTGCATCGGGATATCGCGAACGAATTCCTGCCGAAGATGGCAAAGCGGCTTCGGGATGACCGTGCGGCGGCGGGAAAAACGCCCGTCACCCTCCGACTGGATGACCGTGCGGCGCGCTTTATCGATGGCGAGCGGGCAGGAGAGGGGGATTTCGATACGGAATTCCTCGACTACGTGATGGCGGTGAAGGTCGTGGACAGCGTGGAAGACGCCATTCTTCACATTGCCACCCACTCCACGCGGCACAGCGAAGCCATCCTTACCGAGGACGGGGATGCGGCGGCGAAATTCTTCCTTGGCGTGGACAGCGCGGCGGTGTACCACAATGCCAGCACCCGCTTCACGGACGGCGGCGAGTTCGGTCTGGGATGCGAAATGGGCATTTCGACCGGGCGGCTTCACGCAAGAGGTCCCATGGGACTGGAAGCACTTTGTACCTATAAATATATCATCCGCGGACAGGGGAATGTGAGGTAAATCATGAAAAAACTCGGCTTTATCGGCGTCGGCAATATGGGTGGGGCTCTTCTCAGAGGATGTGCCCGCACCGTGGACGGATGCGACATTGTCATCAGCGATTTTGATGAGAAAAAAACCGCTTATTACGCGGAAACCCTTGGCTGTGCCGTGGCGGATTCCGGGGAAGTGGCGGCGACGGCGGAATACGTGTTCATCGGGGTCAAACCCCAGGCGGCGGAGCGTGCATTCGAAACCATCCGCCCCGCCCTGGCAGAACGGCTGACCGCCCCCGTGATCGTTTCCATGATGGCGGGGGTCACCATTGAGAGGATCCGGGAACTGTGCGGCTGTGACTGCCCCGTGATCCGCATCATGCCAAACGTAGCGGCATCCGTGGGCGAAGCCATGATTCTCTGTGCGTCCGTGGGTGTGCGGGGGGATATGATGGCAGAATTTGCGGTGATCATGAAGGAAGCGGGCAAGCTGGACGTTCTCCCCGAGAGCATGATCGACGCGGCAACGGCGGTGTCGGGATGCGGTCCCGCGTACGTGTGCCTCTTTGCGGAAGCATTGGCAGACGGCGCGGTGAAGTGCGGGGTTCCCCGGCAGAAGGCCATGGATTACGCCATCCAGACTCTCCTCGGCACGGCAAAGTTGCTGGCGGAAAGCGGCAAGCATCCTGCCGTGGTGAAGGATGAAGTTACCAGCCCCGGCGGCTCCACCATCGAAGGCGTGGAAGCTCTGGAGAAAAACGGCTTCCGATACGGCGTGATGGAAGCGGTCACCGCGGCGTATGAGAAGAATTTGAAACTGAAGTAATCAGAAAAAGCCAATGTCAGTCGGCGGGCTGCCGGGCGGCATTGGCTTTTCCATGGGATTCTTTCCCGGTTTTTCTCGGAAACGGCGGCAAAATCTTCTGCATTGTCTTGTTTTTTTCACCCGAAGACGCTATAATAGAGACAGCGTATAAGCAAGAAATTTGGGGGAAGGAGAATAGGAAATATGAAAATTGCCATTTGCGGTGTGTGGCACGTCCATGCAGGGGACTATACCATTCCCCTCTGCGGGCAGGCAGCAAGATTGTAGGGGTGTGGGAGCACGACGAAGAACTGAGAAACCAGTATCTATCGCGTTTCCCCGACCTCAAATCCTTCGACACCCTGGAAGATCTTCTGGGGCTCACGGAGGACGATCTCTGCGACATCGTGAAGGGCAAATAAGAAAGTGAATCCATAAAAACAGAAAACTGCCGCCTTTCGGGAAACGGAATCCCGCGGGGCGGCAGTTGTGTTTTTTGGGAGTGTGATCGGTGTCTTCCGATTTTACGAACCCATATATCCCACTCAATCGTCAATCAGAATGTCTTCCCAGAGTTTTTCGTAATAAGAACGGATTTCCGCGTCGATGTCGTGGAAGTACTGAACCTTTGGCATCGCGTCCTTCGAGGGATAGAGAATCTCGCTCTGATAGTAGGTGTAATCGGGATTTTCGATAACGGCAGTGTTGGGAGAAGCGTAGCAGATGTATTCCGCGTTGGCGAGAGCTACCTCGGGTTCCAGGAGGAAGTTGATATACATCAGCGCCGCCTCGTAGTTCTGGCAGTTTGCGGGAATGCACACGGAGTCTACGAAGATGTTAGTGCCTTCCTTCGGGTACACGAATGCCAGATCGGGGTTGTTTTCTACCATGGTGAGGAAGTCCCCAGCATAGTAGGGGGCGATGGCAGCGTTGCCGCCTTCCATCTTGTTGAAGACGTCATCCATGACCCGCTGCTGGAGAATGGCGTTCTGTTCCTTCAGCTTGGCAGCGGCGGTGTCCCAGTCCGCCTTGTCCGTGGTGTTGAGGTCAATGCCGAGCAGGAACTGGGCAATGGCGAAGGCATCACGGGGGTTGTTGAAGGTGAGAATGTCGTCCGTGTAGGCGGGATCCCACATGAGGCTCCAGCTATCGGGAGTGCCTTCCACCATGGTGGTGTTGTAAATCATGCCCACCATGCCCACGGAGTAGGGAACGCTGTATTCATTGTTCGGGTCGAAGAAGAGATTCCGGTAATCGTCAGCGATGAGGTCGTAGTTGGTGATTTTCGAGAAGTCAATGGTTCTCAGCATATTTTCGTTGATCATCCGTTCGATCATGTAGTCGGAGGGGATGACGATGTCGTAGGAAACGGCACCGGGCTTGACCTTGCCATACATGGCTTCGTTGGACTCGTAGTTCATATAGTTGACCTTGACGCCGGTCAGTTCTTCAAAGGCGCGGTTTACGTCAAAGGAGCCTTCGCTTCCGTCGGAGATGTAGAGCCCCCAGTTGAATACGTTGAGGGTGGTACCTTCGTATTCTCTCGTGTATTCGGCGCGGGGATCGGTGAGGGTGTAATTCCCGCCTCCGCAGGAAGTCAGCGCGACAGCGGCAGTCAGACAAAGGGATGCGGCAAGAATGGTGCTGAGGATTTTTTTCATTGGCGTAATAGTTCTCCTTTTATAAGTAGATGGAATGGTTTTTCTGAATCGGATTCAGTTCCGGTTCTGCTGTTTTTTCTCTGCGCGGATCTGGCTGATGTTGACAATCAGCAGCAGAACCAGCACGGTGAGGAAAATGAGGGAGGACAGCGCGTACATATCGGGACGCACGGTCTTCTTGGTCATAGCGAAAATCTTGAGGGGCAGGGTCTGGAAGCTGGAACCGGCGGTGTAATAGCTGATTACAAAGTCATCCAGAGAGAGGGTGAAGGACATGAGGAGTCCGGAGGTGATCCCGGGCATAATGGCGGGGAGCACCACGTTGAAGAACGCCCGGAGGGGAGTGCTTCCCAGATCCTGCGCCGCCTGCATGAGGTAGGGGTCGGTCTGGTGGAGCTTCGGCAGGACGTTGAGAATCACGTAGGGGAGGTTGAAGGTTACGTGGGCGATGAGGAGCGTGCCGAAGTTGAGAGAATTGGAGGCACCCAGCATCCGTCCCACGAAGACGAAGAGGAGCATGAGGGAAACGCCGGTGACGATGTCGGGATTCATCATGGGGATGTTGGTGACAACGTCGAGGGAGGTTTTCCATGCACGGTTCCGCAGATAGTACATATATACTGCGGCAGCGGTTCCGATGACGGTGGCAATGATAGCGGAGGTAACGGCGAGAATCAGAGTGTTCTTCAGTGCCGTCATGGTGTCGCTGGAGTTGAAGAGCTCCTTATACCACCGGAGAGAAAATCCGGCGAAAACGGAGGTACTTCGTGCATCGTTGAACGAGAAGAACACCATCACCAGAAGGGGGGCGTACAGAACGGTGTACACCAGCCCGAGGAAGAGATTGCTGAGGGATTTTTTCACGTTGTCTCCTCCTTTATACGTAGAGATTGTCGTCCCCGTCTCCGGCGAATCGCTTCATCAGTGCCATGCTGAGAAGAATCAGCACCATGAGCACCAGGGAAAGGGCGGCACCCAGGTTGTAGTTGTACAGGGACTGGATTTGCTTTTCGATGGCATCGCCCACCAGCATGATCTTACCGCCCAGCTTCTGGGAGATGTAGAAGGTGCTGACGGAGGGGACGAACACCATGGTGAAGCCCGAAACCACGCCGGGCATGGACAGGGGCAGGATGATCCGGCGGAGCTTCGAGAGACTGTTCGAGCCCAGATCCTCTGCCGCTTCCAGAACACTGGGGTCGATTTTCGACATCACGGTGTAAATGGGCAAAATCATGTAGGGGATGTAGTTGTAAATCATCCCGAAAATCACCGCTCCGGGGGTGCCGATCATTTTGAGGGGCTCCATGCCGAAGGAGGCGAGGATGTTATTGATGATGCCGTTTTTCTCCAGAATGTTCATCCAGGAGTAGGTGCGGATGAGGAGATTCATCCACATAGGGAGCATCACCAGCATCATCATGATCCGCTGTGTCACGGGGGATCGGCGGCTCATGAAGTAAGCGAAGGGATAGGAAATCAGAAGGGTAATCACGGTGGCGATGAGGGAGTATTCAATGGAGATGAGGAACACTTCCTTGTAGCCGGCAAGGGCTTTGATGTTGTCCAGCGTGAACTGCCCGGAGGCATCGGTGAAGGAGTAATAGGCGACAATCAACAGGGGAACAACGATGAAGATAGCAGCCCACACTACGTAAGGCGCCCCCAGAAGCCGCTGTGCAAGAGTTCGTTTTTTCATGGCAGATGCGACCTTTCTTTCGCGTATTCTGAGGGATTATTCGTCGTCCTCGTCTTCGGGAAGCTGATTGAGAGTGTCTAACTCATCGGAATAGCTGCTGTAGTCCCCGTACTGACCCGAATACTTGGATTTCTTCATGACGTGAATGGCGTCGGGCTCAATGAACAGCCCCACTTCGTTTCCCACCGCGTGCTCATCCGTGGTCTGAATCATCCACTTGAAGCCGCCGATGTCCACGATGATTTCAAAGTGCACGCCGCGGAAGGTGACGGAGGTGACAATCCCACGGAGCATACCGCCGTCGGGAGCCACGATGTCCACATCCTCGGGACGCACTACAATATCCACGGGTTCATTCGGTGCGAAGCCGGCATCGAGACAGCGGAATTCCTTCCCGGAGAAGACGGCACGGTAATCTGCCCGCATCACGCCGTCCAGAATATTGGATTCCCCGATGAAGTCGGCAACAAAGGCGTTTTCCGGCTCGTTGTAAATGTCGATGGGAGAGCCGATCTGCTGGATTTTGCCCTCGTTCATCACGACCACCGTGTCGGACATGGACAGCGCTTCTTCCTGGTCGTGGGTGACAAAGACGAAAGTGATGCCCAGCGCCTTCTGAATATTCTTCAGTTCATTCTGCATATCCTTCCGGAGCTTTAAGTCCAGTGCTGC
>JAZSQX010000293.1:0-2290 GCA_045538235.1 Eubacteriales bacterium | reverse complement strand
CCCCTTGGCTTTGCGTCCCACCCTTTCGGGCAGTTTGCCTTTTTCATGTATTTGCGGATAAGGTTTGTGGCATCTTCTCGGATTTTCCGACCGGGTGCCGCCGGATATTGCATTGGGTTCGGGTTTGTGCCAGATTATGCCGGGGTCTGCTTCAGTGCGCTGTCCATTAGGAAGATCAATTCCAGCACGCTGCGGAAGCTTTCGTTCCGTCCTCCCTCCAGCCACGCCACGGAGCCCTGCCAGCTTGCATTCTGCCGGAAGAGCACCCGGATGGTGAAGGTCGCCAGCTTACCCCGTTTTACGGCTTCTCCCTCCTGCGGCTCCGGGGTGATGGGTGTTCCGAAGATTCGCAGAGCTTCGAACGCCTGGGGGAACTGGGTGCTGTTGAGATTTTGTTCCATGGTCAGTAGCAGCTCGGTCAGACTGTGGAAGGGCTGTGCGTCATCCTGTGCCGCACTCTGCACCATTCCGACGGGAACACCGGCATCGTAGGAATCGATACATAAGAGGGTCGTTCTCTGCGATTCACCTTTGATCATGTTTCACCGCCTGTGTGTTTGGTTTGCTGCTGTGCGTATTATAGCAGACGCCGGTTACCGAACGGGTTACATTTTCCGGTTTTGCTTTCTTTTTTTCCTTTTTTTGCTGTCGGATTGTTTCCTCGGCATCGGTTCTGCTGTCTACGCCCCTATCTTACCACACGTCGGTTACCGTTTCGGTTACATTTTGGGGTATTGTTTTCATTTTTTTGAAAAAACGGCAAATCCATTTTGGACTCCCCTGCTCCCGTCAGATTTCGATCACGTCGGATGCCATAACCGCGCAATTCTTTCCGCTGGCTTTTGCCCGATACAGCGCACGATCCGCCTTTTCCAAAAGGGCATCCAGTTCGGTACCATCCCGGTGATCGCCGAAGATACTGATCCCCACACTGCCGGAAACACCCAGATGGGTCAACTCCCCGCACACGTTCTGCATGGCAGAGAGCAGGTTCTGTGCCTTTTCTCGCACCACATCCTCCGTGGGAGTGAACTTCATCAGCACCAAAAATTCGTCGCCCCCGATTCGTCCCACCAAATCCGTTTCCCGGAAGGATCCCCGAATGGCGTTTGCCATCTGGGTCAAAAATTCATCCCCGCGCTTGTGACCGTAGGTATCGTTCACCCTCTTGAAGCCATCCAGATCAATGGCAAAAATCGCATGGTTGTGGTTGGCATTGTCCCCGCTGAGGAAATCCTTCAGATAATCCATCATGGCACTGCGGTTCAACAGTCCCGTCAAGCCGTCCCGCTTGGCTGCCCACAGAATCCGGCGCTCCTCTTCCTTCTTTTCGTGGATGTCCCGCACCAGCATCACCATGCACAAATGCCCGTTCTGTGGATCGGTGAGGAATTTGAACTCATCCCGCACCCAGCGCACCTCTTCCGGTGACACCCGGCGCAGGTATTCCATCACGATATCCCGCTTGCCGCTTTGATAAATTGCCAAAACGGATTCTCTCGAGAAGTCCCGCCAGAAGGAGTACGCGGAGCCACGGCGATCCACCACGTTCTGGAATGCCAGACTGCTTAGTTCTTCCATGGAGCTGTGTTTCTGCATGGTTACGCCGCGGATTTCCTGCCGTTTTTCCGTAATCACCGACCAGGTGGTAATGTCCATGTACTGGGAGAAATACGTATCCTCCGGCAGAGAGAAGAGGTATTCCAGCTCTCTTTGATGATTCCGCGATGCCACCATTTCCCGGGTCACGTCCCGTGAGAAGCCCGCCACCCCCAGCACCTCGCCCCTTTCATCCCGCAGGACGAATTTGGTCGTGGAGGCATACCGGGGCTGTCCGTTGGCATCCGGCAGGGGTTCCACAAATTTCACGGTGCTGTCCCGGGAAACAATCAGACTGCGGTCGTCCGCCACATACTTGGATGCCAGCTCCGGATTGCCGAACAGCTCGAAGTCCGTCTTTCCGATGAGCTCGTCCTCCGACATTTTCCCCGCCAGATGGACGAACGCCTGGTTCGCTCCCCGATAGACCAGATCCCGATCCTTGATGAAGACCATGGAGGGCGTCGCATCCAGAACGGCACGGTATGCCCGAAGCAGAAGATCTTTGTCCGCCTCATCCGGAAGTGCCATTCCCATGGACGGAATGGTGGGTACCTCCGGTGTTCGCCCATTCGGTCGGTTTTCGTGACAAGTGAGTAGCCACAGATTTTCCCCGTTCCAATGGATGTGGTTCCCAGTCGCCATAACCTCGGTTCCCACCACGGGGCTGTCAATTCGGGCACTGTATCCG
>JAZSQX010000265.1:0-2342 GCA_045538235.1 Eubacteriales bacterium | reverse complement strand
AGCATGGGATATTCGGTGGCTTCTTCCGTGGTCACCATTTCCTCGCCTTCGGGGCAGGGAACGGGAACGGCTTCGGCACCGGTAAGACCCATATTGTGGAGCAGGGTATCAATGAACGTCTTGGCGCATTCGATTTCCGCCTTGGTGACCGCTTCCTTGATCATGGGCTTCGGGGGTTCCGCGGGAGCGGGAATTTCTTCGACAGCGTCCATCTTCGCGGAGGGAGCGTATTCGGCACCTTCGGTTTCCACCAGACGGTCGAGGTTTTCGTAATCCTCGTCGGTTTCCGCGATGTCGTACCGTGCCGCCAACTGATCGAATGCCCGCGCCTTCTTTTCCGCACTGGAAACGGTGGCGTTTTCATTCTTCGGAGCGGCGATTTCCGTCACGGTATTGGCGGGAGCCTGAACGGCAGCGGCTGCGGTGGGCTTCTTCTTCCGGATGTCGTTGCTGATTCTGCCGGAGGAGGAAGAGTCCCCAAAGCGGCTTTCCTTACCGGAGACGAACTGGCTGACGCCCGTGGGAGAGGAGACGGTCACGCCGGTGGGGTTGATTTCTTCTTCGGGAGCGGTGCGCTTGATCTGGTTGGTTCGGCGGTTGGGGCGACCCTGATTCTTCAGAGAAGAGCGGTATTCCCCGGACTTTTCGGATTTTTCAGAAGCGGGTGCTTCCGTCTTGGGCTGGGGCTTTTCCGCCGGCTTTTCTGCCTTCTGTTCGGGCTTCGGCTCGGTTTTCACGGGCTTATCCGCCTTCTGAGCGGGTTTTTGTACCGGCTCGGGCTTTTTCTCGTCCGCCTTGCCTTCATGCTTCTGAGGAACGGAGGGCTTCTTCTGCTGACCGTTCTGGGGCTTCTTCGCCTTATCGCCGGCATTTTCTGCCTTTTTCGGCGGATTCTGCTGCTTTTTCGGCTTGTCCTCGTCGCCGTTCTTATCGGTGAGGGACTTCATCTTTTTCAGATCTGCCACCAGGGAATCCAGTCCCACGGAAGCGGAGGCAGACAGGGACACGGTGATTTTGATCTTCGCATCCTTCGCGCCGATTCCGAGGAATCCCTTTTTGGGCATATCGATGATTTCATAGCTGACCTCGTGGGTCTCATCCGCGTACTCCCGATTGGCAATGGCGATCGCCTCTTCCACGGTTTTCGCGGTGATCATATAGGTTTCACTCATAACGGTTCCTTTCGCCGCTTATTCCTGCGGCTCGGTATTAGTCTTTCTTTTCTTTGTACACGGTTTTTTCATCGTTTTTGATGGGGGCGGGGATGGATTTGCCGTCACCCTTTGCCGCGGTGGTCTCGCCCAGATCTGCGGGATCGATTTTTTCTTCCTCGGGCTGTGCGTGGCGTGCGAGCCATTCCTCATCATCGATGTGGTGGAGGCTGCGGACGACCTTACCGGAGGGTTTATTCTCCCGCTTCTTCTGCTTATTCGACAGATTTGCCTGCCGTTCGGCTTCCTTGTAGTCTTCCTCGGTCAGTTTGGGCAGGGGGAAGAGCCTCGACACGATGATTTTCTGGATCACCTGAATGATGTTCCGGAACACCCAGTACACGCCGATCGCGGCAGCGAGCTGGAATTCGATGTACACGGACAGAAGGGGCATGGTCCAGAGCATGATCTTCATGGACGCATTGTTCTGGGCATCGGCCGTCTCGGGGGACTGGTAGGTGAACTTCTGCATGATCTTCTGGGACAGAATGGACACGATGAAGGTCACCACGGGGATGAGCATCAGCCAGTCGAAGGGCTGGAAACGGATGGAGGGCACCCGGGACAGATCGAAGGGACCCACCTGGAACACGGGAAGCATGGCACCTTCCAGGGAGGGAGCCACAGTGGTATAGGCGGAGACGTTGTCCCGGATCATGTTGATGATGCTGATCTGGGAGTTGCGGGCATCGATCACGGCACCGCTTTCGGTGAGAAAATTGGTGAGGGCGGTGATTTCCGCTGTGGGGATATTGCTGATATAGCGGAGGGGGTTGACCACCACGTTATAGAGGCAGATAATGATGGGGAGCTGGATGAGAAGGGTACCGCAACCGCCGGCGGGGTTGAAGTTTTCCTTCTCGTACATTTCCATGGTTTCCTTCTGCATTTTCTGCTGGGTAGCCTGGTCGGTACGTCCGGCGTATTTTTTGCGGATGGCAGCCACCTTGGGAGCCAGCAGAGCCTGACGGATCTGGTTTTTCTGTTGTTTGATGGCGAGGGGGGTCAGAAGGATCTCCATCACCAGGGTGAACAGGAAGATCGCGAACAGGTAGTTGTCCGTCAGCGAGTACGCGAAACGGAGGATGTATCCCATGGGGATATAGAGAATGTCAAAAATACTTTCCATTT
>JAZSQX010000215.1:0-3140 GCA_045538235.1 Eubacteriales bacterium | reverse complement strand
CTAGTCATTGTCTTCCTAAGACCGCTTGGCCTCCGACTTTCTGACGCTGGATGTCCCCGACTATGAGAATTTCCCCCTCCTGGATGCCGCGCGCTGTGCCATTCGCTTGGGGGGATGTGCGCCGACCGCTCTTATCGCGGCAGATGAAGTGGCAGTAGAAGCGTTTCTCGAGGGAAAAATCGGATTCCTTGATATTGCATCCTTCGTGATGGAAACGATGGGCAAAATCGATGGGAGCGCTCCCGTCACGGAGGAATCCGTGGAAGAAGCGGATCGGAGGGCGCGGGAAGCCTGCCGTTCCTTGATTCAAAATTACGTAAGAAAGAAGTGATTTCCATCAGCCCCTGGTATATTCTTGTGGCAATCGTCATTTTCGGGCTCCTCATCTTTATTCACGAGTTTGGGCATTATCTCACCGCCCGGCTGTTCCGCATTACGGTACATGAATTTGCCATCGGAATGGGTCCGAAGCTCTTTACCCGCGTATCGAAAAAAAGCGGGATTGCCTATTCCTTGCGCGCTTTTCCCATCGGGGGATTTGTCAGCATGGAAGGGGAAGACAACGCATCGGATGACGAAAACGCCTTTTACCGCAAGCCGGTTTGGCAGAGAATCATCGTGACCGCTGCCGGAGCATTTATGAATATTGCAGTTGGCGTTCTGGTAATGGCACTTCTGGTGACCTCCATGCCCACGCTTCCGTCCAACACCATCGGAGCCTTTGTGGAAATCGATGGCGTAAGCGATTCTCAGGCAGCGGGACTTGCCATTGGGGATGAAATCATTGCCGTCGATGGCACGCGGGTGCATATCGTCAACGAAACCATATACGAAATCATGCGCGAGGGTGTGGAACCCATCGATATCACCGTGCGCCGGAACGGGGAAGAGATCACCTTCCGCGACGTGGTGTTTCCCACCATCGTGGAAAGCGGAACCCGGTTCGGAAACGCTGATTTCAAGGTGTATCCGGAAGCCAAAACCGTTCTCAACGTACTGAAACACAGTTGGTTCCGCTCGGTGAATACCATCAAAATGATCTGGGAATCTCTATACGATCTTGTCACAGGACGTTATGGTATGGAAGCTGTATCGGGTCCGGTGGGCGTTACAAAGGTTCTCGGGGAAGCGGCGAAAAGTGGATTTGCGGATCTCGTCAACCTTGCCGTGATTATCAGTATGAACCTCGGCGTGATGAATCTCCTCCCCCTTCCGGCGCTGGATGGCGGACGGCTGGTGTTCCAGATCATCGAACTCATCCGCCGCAAGCCGGTTCGCGTGGAAGTGGAGGGCTATATCCATTTCGCCGGACTGGTGGTGCTGATGATTCTCATGGTGGTGATCGCCGTAAAAGACGTATTCAGCCTGTTATAACAAAAGCACAGCTTGCCGATGAGGCAGGCTTTTGCCATTGAATGGAGTACAGTTGCAGTATGATGAAAACCAAACAAATCCGAACGGTGATGGTGGGTGGGACTCCCATTGGGGGTGGTCATCCCATTTCCGTTCAGTCCATGACAAACACCCCCTCCGAAGATTTTGACCGTACCATCGCCCAAATCCGCGCTCTGGAACGTGTCGGATGCGACATCGTCCGGCTGGCAGTTCCCACCGTGGAAGCGTCGGAAGCGTTCCGGATGGCAAAAGAGGCGGGAATTCGCTGTCCTCTTGTTGCGGATATTCATTTTGACTACCGAATCGCCCTGGAAGCCGTGAAAATGGGGGCGGACAAAATCCGGATCAATCCCGGTAACATTGGAGAGCGGTGGAAAGTGAAGGAAGTGGCGGATGCGTGTAAGCAGAACGGTCTGCCCATCCGGATTGGCGTGAACGGTGGCTCCCTCGATAAGAAACTCCTCGCAAAATACGGCGCTCCCACCGCAGAGGCACTGGCGGAATCTGCCATGGAGGAAGCATCGGTGCTGGAGGACTGCGGTTTTTCCGATATCGTGATTTCCATCAAATCCTCCACCATCGGGGAGATGACCAAAGCCGCCAGACTGGTGCGGGCAGCATCGGATTATCCTCTGCATCTGGGTGTAACGGAAGCGGGAGACGACTATTCCGGACTTGTGAAAAACGCCATCGGCATCGGCTCCCTCTTGCTGGATGGCATCGGTGACACCATTCGCGTGTCTCTTACAGCGGATCCCACGGCAGAGGTGACAGCGGGGCGGGAAATTCTTCGTGCTCTTGGGCTGAATCACCGTGGCGGGATCGATATCGTGTCCTGTCTCACCTGTGGCAGAACCAAGGTGGACTTGATTGATTTGAGCAAGCAGTACAAGAACGCCGTGGCGAATCTGGATACCCGTGGACGCAGATTCAAGGTTGCCGTCATGGGATGCGCCGTCAACGGACCGGGGGAAGCCAGAGAAGCGGATTTTGGCATTGCAGGAGGGGACGGCTACGTGCTGTTTTTCCGGAAGGGGGAATCCATTTGCAAGATTCCCGAGGAAGAAGCGGTGGATTTTCTGGTAAACGAGACGAAAAAAGCACTCGAAGAAGAGAAATAACGGAAGGAGACGCGGAATGTCGGAAAAAAAGACCCGCACCCTCGGTGAAACCTTCAAAAAAGCAGTGCCGGAGTTGACACCTGCCGGCGAGCAGATTTTTGCAGAAGCCACCGATATTACTCTGAAAATTGATCGGGAACAGCGCATCGCAGAGGTGGGTTGTTTCTTGCCGCGCCTGTACCGAAAAAAGGATATCTATGCCCTCGAAAACATCATCCGGGACGTGTACGAGCTGACACACGTGCGGATTCTGACCCACTATCCGCCGGAGCTGTTCACAACGGATTACATGAAAGAGGTGTTCACGGAAGCGGCGCGGGTGGGCATTGTCATTAACGGTTTTTTCAACCAGTACGAGCTGGAGCAGAAGGGGGAAGACCTGATTGTCTCCATTCCCTTTTCCGAGGGAGGCATTACGCTTCTGGATCTGGCAAAAACTGCCGGCGTGATTGAAGGCATTCTGTTCAGCGAATTCGGTCTGAGGTTCCACGTTGTGATCCAGAAAAGCGGCGACGCCGAACAACGATATGCGGAATTTATGGCGCAGCAGCTCGAAAAACTTAACAGCGCCAGTGCCAATATCGCCGCAGAATATGAGCGGCTCGAGAGAGAGGCGGCGCAGGC
>JAZSQX010000080.1:0-6194 GCA_045538235.1 Eubacteriales bacterium | reverse complement strand
GAGTGGCGGAACTGGCAGACGCGCACGTTTGAGGGGCGTGTGGTTTACACCGTACGGGTTCAAGTCCCGTTTTCCGCACCAAACAGTAGAAATCCGAACCCAAAGCCGATTGGTCAGGGGTTCGGATTTCTTTTTTGTTTTTGAAAAAAAGCGTGTCCCACAATATGGGATATTCCCTTGCCATTGTGTCGGCAAACAGGCTCTTCTGCGGTAAATCTCCCGGTGAAGCGTCATCTGCCATGGGGATCGAAAAGAGGGAGAGACCGTTCATCGGCTTCTCCCTCTTTGATTTTTATTTTTCCCATCGATAACGCGCAACGCAACCTTGGAAAAGTTGATTGTCGAATCGATTCTGATTTTTACTCGTCTCTTTTCTCAAAACTTACGGCTTTTTCGCGCCGCACTGGGAGCAGAAATTCCCCTTGTTCCCCGCACCGCAGGAGCAAGTCCATTCCGCATCCGGCTTCTTTTTGCCGCATTCGGGACAGAAGTTTCCGCTGTTCACCGAGCCGCAGGAACATTTCCATCCGGCTTCCGGCTTCTTTTTGCCGCATTCGGGACAGAAATTCCCCTGTACCGTCGTTCCGCAGGCGCACTGCCAGGTGTCGGCGGAGGACTGGGACTTCTGCTGTGCCTGTTGTGCCTGCCCCATCTGCATCAGATCCGCAATATTGCCGCCATTCGACTGTGCCATGCCCATACCCATGAAGCCCGTCATGGCACCAGCGGAATTCTTCGCTGCCGCTACCATAGCTTCGTTCTGTGCCGTCGCCATCCGTGCCGCCATCAGCGCGGGATTCGACGCCATGGATGCCGCTTCCTGCATATCCTGCAGTTTGCCCGCATCCTCTTCCGTAAGGCTCGGGGGATTCATGGCGATATTTACCACTTCCATACCCCTGAGCTGACCCCAGGTGTCATCCAGTTCCCGGTTGATGGAATCCTTCAGCTCCTTCATGTGGCTGAGGATCTGGTTGGGACGAAGTTCCAGGGCAGAAAGCTGTCCGATCGCGGGGCCCAGCGCGTCGATGAACTCGGTACGCATCGTATCCTTCAGCGCATCCCGACTGTATTCCGATGCCGCATTGCCGCACACCTTGGTGTAAAACAGGAGCGGATTGGTAATCCGGAAGGAATAGGTTCCGTTACACCGCAGGGAGACGTCCATATCAAAATTCAGACGGGAATCCACCACCCGGAATGCGATAGGCGTGGGAGTGCCGAACTTGTTGTTCACGAACTCCTTCGTGTTGATGTAATACACCCGCTGATCCTTGGGAGCTTCCCCCCCGAAGGTGAATCGCTTGCCGATATTCTTGAAGGTTTCGACGATGCTGTCTCCCAGATCGCCGGAGAAAATCGAAGGTTCCGTGGAGGCATCAAAGACGAATTCCCCCGGCTCCGCACAGACCTCCACAATCTTGCCCTGCTCCACAATGAGAACGCACTGACCGTCCGCCACCACGATCACACTTCCGCTGGAAATCACGTTTTCCGATCCCTTGGTATTGGAGGAACGTCCGCTGACCCGCTTCTGTCCCTTGACCATGAGCACGTCATCGCTCAGAGCATCACAAATAAAATACTCTTTCCATTGGTCGGCAAGGACGCCGCCTAACCCACCGATCGCCGCTTTTATCAGACCCATATTCATTCTCCTTTTTCTCACAGATTCCCCATAGGCACTCTGCTTTATTCTTTCCCTTACTATTCTATCGGAAATCCGCCCTTTTGTCAAGAGTCTCAGCCCAATGGGTTGACTTTTTCTTTGCTTTGTGTTAAGATGAGAAAAAAGATCCGCACCCGCCGTTCCGGAATGGTGGCAGAGCGAGGAGGATCCTCATGCCTGAAAAAATGGGAGCCCCCCAGCGAGCCATCCAACAAGGAGATCTTTTGATATGACAAACGAAACCATCATGGAAATTGCCCTCGCCCAGTCCGCCACTGACTGCGGATGTCGACCGGAAGAAATTCTCTGCCTTGGCAAGGTGCCCTTTTACTGTACGGCGTGGTGCAATCTTCGCTCCGCCCGCAATGCCTTCCGATGCGGCTTCCGTCCCGCCTGGGCTGAAATCACCGTCCGGGATATGGACTACGTGGCAGAATTCAACCGGGGACTGAAGCTGTAATGCGCCCCACCTCAAACACCCCCAGGCACACGATCTACCCGGGGTCGATGATGTCGTATCCCTGATCCAATCCCATTTTCGTATTTTCCCGGCAGCATTGCAAGCAAAAGTCTCATTTCACCGTTCTCGTGGAATGAGGTTTTCTTTTTCTCGCCCAAGGAACATCTTGACATCCCAACCGAGAGCGAGTATAATATAAATTGGATAGAGATGCGATTTTCCGCCAATTCACCATCATTTGGGAGGATTCTCATGGACTATTTTGATCTGTTCGTTCTGATCATTGAACTGATCAGTATCATCTCTTTTGCGGTTTCCGGCGCCGTTACCGCCATTCGAAAAAACATGGACTTATTCGGCGTCATCATTGTGGGAATCACCACCTCCATCGGGGGCGGCATCATACGCGATCTGGTGCTGGGAATTCACCCCCCGAAGAGCTTCAACCGCCCCATTTATGCGGGAATTGCCGCCCTTGTGGCACTTCTCACCTTTATTATCGAATACATACACGTGAAGCGCACTCCGGACAGTCTCAGCATCTTGGATCGGGACATCACGGCAAAAATCCTCTTCTGGCTGGATGCAGTCGGCATCGGCATCTTTACCACTGTGGGGATTGCCACCGCCTATGAAGTTTCTCCCCATTTCAACACCCTCGTGCTGTGCTTCGTCGGTGTGATCACCGGGGTGGGCGGCGGTCTGACCCGGGACATTCTGACGGGCAATCCGCCCTATATCTTCGTCAAGCATTTCTACGCCAGTGCCTGCATCATCGGTGCTCTTGTGTGCATCTTCATGTGGGAACACACCGGGCGGGTCATTTCCATGCTGACCGGTGCCGCGGTAGTCATTCTGCTCCGTTACCTCGCCGCACGGTTCCTCTGGAATATGCCCCGCATTCCCCGGGAGGATGATGCGAAAGTCGTCCACCGGGAGTCCGTTTTCGCCAAACGCAAGTGAGCGTTGGATCATTGTTCAAAAAACATCCAATATGATCTCTATAAGAACGGAAAGTATCAAGACCTCTGGTTTCACTGGGACGGACAACACGCAGGTGGACGGCGACATCATGGATTCTACGTCTCCGGTGACGTGGCTCCCCTCGGACGCTTCAAGTTCCAGTATAACGCGGAATAAAAAATAAGTATCCCCCGGCAAATGAAATGCACAAAGCCGGGGGATTTATATGGATCGGGCATAGCCCTATTCTACTTGACAGTACCTCAACGGAATCCTGCCGTTTTTCTATGAAAATTTATCTTCCCGCGATTTCTGCCACAATGGCGTTGAGTTCGTCCATCTTGGCTTCGATGTCCGCCACCAGCTTGAACTGGGTACGGCACCGATCCAGATTGTGTTCCGGATAGTGGGTCTTGAAGTACACGTCTCCATTCAGATAGTCCGCCAGGAAGCGGGAGCCGCATTCCAGAGTCATGAGCTTGATGGAGAAAGGCAAAAGACGGAGTTCTTCCTCCGTGATGCTGGGGAGCGTTTCGAGGAACCCCCTCGTGAAGGCGCGGAAGTTCTCGATATCGAACCAGATCTTCGAGAGATCCTTTTCATCCTCCGCTCCCGTGGATCCGCCGAATCGGAGCGCGTCGCCGTAGTCGTACAGGAGAGAGCCGGGCATCACGGTGTCGAGGTCAATGACGCACACACCCTCGCCCGTGGTTTCATCCAGCAGGACGTTGTTCAGTTTGGTATCATTGTGAGTAACGCGCAGGGGAATCCGCCCTTCGGCAATGGCATTGACCACCACGCCTGCGTCGCATTCTCTGTCCAGCACGAAACGGATTTCTTCCGCCACCGATGCCGCACGTCCCGCCTTGTCGTTTTTCAGCGCATCCTTGAACTGATCGTAGCGCACCACGGTATTGTGGAAATCCACGATGGTTTCGTGAAGCTTTTCAGCGGGATAGTCCGCCAGCATGTTCTGGAATTTCCCGAACATCCGCGCCGCATGATAGAGCTGCATGGGGTTCTCCACCAGATCGTAGGACTTTGCATTTTCAATAAAGTTGTAGACACGGTAGCAGGAGCCATCCTGATCCCGGTAATAGGGCTTGCCGTCCGTGGTAGGAATCACCGTCAGGGTTTCCCGGTTGGGATCTCCCCCGGCCGCAAGAATCTTCTTCCGAAGATGCTCCGTTACACCCTGGATATTTTCCATCACCCCATCGGCATCCTTGAAGACATTGGTGTTGATCCGCTGGAGAATATAACTGGGGCGGGAGTGCACAATATAGGTATCATTGATGTGCCCGTTTCCGTAAGCGGACGGGGAAACGTCAATGGCAAAGTGCTTCAGTATATGATAAAACTGGTTTTCCACAATCAAAATCCACCTTTCTAAGTCAATGATATTTTCTCATGCTTTGGACATTATAACATACATTAGAAGAAAAAGCAAGGGCAACCAGAAAATAATGCCGGCTTCTCCAAAACCCTTGACAAACATGCCGCAGAATGGTATCATATACGTATCGATCACGCACCCGGAGGATTTTTCCAAATGATTGTTGTGCATTGCACGGGTCACAGCGGATTTACGGTGGAAACCGAAACCCACATGATGATTTTCGACTACTCGGAAGGCACCCTGCCCCGGATTCCCATGCAGAAAAAAATGTACGTCTTTGTCAGCCACGGGCACGAGGATCACTTCAATCCCGAAGTCTTCCGGCTGACCGCGGAGCACCCCAACGTCACCTACGTCATCTCCTCCGACATTCCCTCCTCCGTCGTCCGTTCCTACGGCATCACGGACTACATCGAGGCGGCGCCGGGAACGGATGTGAAGCCGGAAAGCAAGCTGCGGATCAAGGCGCTTCCCTCCACGGACTGCGGCGTGGCATATCTTCTCTGCAACAACGGGCGAAACCTGTTCCACGCGGGTGACTTAAATCTCTGGCTCTGGCCCGGGATGCGGGAAAGCGAAGTTTACGAAATGACCGGGCGCTTCCGGGAATACACCCGGGATCTCCGTCGGTTCCGCATCGATACGGCATTCCTTCCTCTGGATACCAGACAGGGCATCTATTCCTTCCTTGGCTTTGACTATTATATGAAGCACTTTCGGATCCGCCACGCCATCCCCATGCACTTCTTCGGCTCCTCCAAAATCTGCGAGGATCTGATGTATGACCCCATTTCCCGGGAATACCGACATAAAATCATTACGATGCGCATGGGATCCCGCGCCAACATCAACTGAATCCCCCATCCGATGCACACGGCTCGCTGAAAACGGGCTTTTTGTGCGTTATGGAGGAAACGCGGGTTCTGTCGTTTTTTATCACACTTTATCTTTCTGAACTGGAGCAAACAATGGCTGATATTTTCGATCTGTTCAAAAAAATCGCATCTCCCGCCACCACCGACAGCGGAGTCCCGGAATTTCTCGTGGTGGGGCTGGGCAATCCGGGGGACAAGTACGCCGGCACCCGTCACAACGCGGGGTTTCTCGCAATGGACTACATCTCCCAGAAATGCGGCGTCACCTTAAAGCAGCTGAAATTCAAATCCCTGGTAGCACACACCACCATGGCATCCCACCCCGTGCTGCTCATGAAGCCCCAGACCTACATGAACGAGTCCGGCACCGCCGTATCGGAGGCAGCCGCTTACTATAAAATCCCCACGGATCACATCATCGTGCTTTCCGACGACGTATGTCAGGAGCCCGGACGGATGCGGATCCGCAAATCCGGTTCCGACGGCGGCCAGAAGGGACTGCGGAGCATTATCACCATTCTTTCCGACGACGGCTTCCCCAGAGTCCGGATCGGTGTGGGTGCCAAGCCCTCCCCGGAATACGATATGGCCGACTGGGTACTGGGAAAAATCCCGAAAGCCGATCAGGAAAAAATGTTCAAAATTTTCGAATGCACCTACGATGCCGTTCTCATGCTGCTCGACGGAAAAGCCGACGATGCCATGGGGCGCTTCAACGGTGTCCGATTCTGATGGCAGGTGACGGATGAACTACTCCCTTTTATGTGCGCTCTTTCGAAAAAACCGGGACTACGCTTCCCTTCTTGCCGCTCTCACCTCCCCCGTCTA
>JAZSQX010000132.1:0-5763 GCA_045538235.1 Eubacteriales bacterium | reverse complement strand
TGTAAGATGTAGGAGATTCCATTGCAGGCGGTTCCTGCGGCGATGATTCGTAGGATCCGGAAGCCGATGAGGGGTAGGAATAGCAGAGAACGGCGATGACAGATGCCAAGAGCAGCGAAAAGGGCGTGATCCGGAGGGATTCCCCCGTGATGAGGGAAACAACGAAGCAGATCAGAGCGATGCTCCGCCGGATAAAGCCGAGAACGGCAGAGACACGCGGGCACCGGAGCCGTATTGCTTTTCGTAGGCTTTGTATATGGAGAATTGCAGTGCCATGAGAACCACGGCGGCTGTCAGAATCAGATAATGATACGCAAAAAACTCCTTCGCAGAATCTGTGGGCATTGCAGCAAATTCGGAAGGAAAAGTCAAGAGGCCATAAATTTTTTGGAAAGGACATCGGAAACGGATATGAACAAACGAATGAGACTGTCCCTTGCCGGGGCATGGAACGGTGCTTTTGGCGCGGAGTGCAGCTCTCCCGCGGCTTTTGCGGAAACGGAGGGTATGACGAAAATCCCCGCAACGGTACCAGGGGCTCTGGAGACCGATCTGGAGGCGGCGGGATTTCTGCCCCCCATTTTCTCCGGAGAGAACGTGCTTCTGACCTATCCGATTGAGCATATGCACTATTGCCTCTCCCGCACCTTCTCCTATACACGGCAGGAGGGAACGGCGGACTTTCTCGTTTTCGAAGGACTGGACTGCTTCGGGGAAATCTACATCGACGGCGAACACGTGGGCTCCTGTGACAATATGCTGATTCCCCACCGTTTTGTCCTGCCGGAACTTTCGGACGGGGAGCATGAACTGTTTGTTCACATTCGCCCTGCCACGGTGGAAGCCAGAAAATACCCCATTCAGCCCACTCTGCAGGGAATGCTGTCCAACTGGGATTCTCTCTACGTCCGGAAGGCGCCCCATATGTACGGCTGGGACATCATGCCACGGATTGTCTCCTCGGGTATTTGGCGGGATGTGTACATCGAACGCCTTCCTCTCTGTCGTGTGACGGATGTTTACGCGGTGACGGTATCGGCGGATGAAAACTGGGCAAAACTGCGGATTTTCTACAATACCGAAATCGGCGGGGCGAGTGTCCACGATTTCCGGCTTCATGTGACGCTCCGGTGCGGGGACAGCGTGATCGAGCGGGAGGTTCGGATGTGGCATACGGGCGGTCAGATTGGGGCGGATATTCAAAATCCAAAACGGTGGTGGCCCCGGAATTACGGCGAACCCGATCTCTATACCGTGACGGCGGAACTGTACCGGGGAGATATCCTCTGCGACGTCTACGAAACCCGAATGGGCGTACGGACGGTGGAACTGATCCGCACCAGCACCACGGATGCGGCAGGAAACGGGGAATTTTGCTTCAAAATCAACGGAAAGAAAGTCTTCGCCATGGGAACCAACTGGGTGCCCGTGGATGCCATCCACGCAAGAGACCGGGAACGGCTGCCCGATATTCTCCCCATGCTCAACGATCTGGGCTGCAACATCGTCCGGTGCTGGGGCGGGAACGTGTATGAAGACGATTTGTTCTACGATTTCTGCGACGAAAACGGCATCATGATCTGGCAGGATTTCGCCATGGCGTGCGGTCTGTATCCCCAGGATGCCTTCTTCCGGGAAGCGCTGCGGAAGGAGGCGGAAGCGGTGGTTCTGCGCTTGCGGCATCATCCCGCCATCCTTCTCTGGGCAGGGGACAACGAATGCGACTGCAGTTATCAGTGGACTCCCATTGGGTACGCCCCGGAAAGCAACGTGCTGACAAGGGAAGTGCTGCCCGATGTCATCCGCCGGATGGATTTGTTCCGTCCCTACCTGCCTTCCTCTCCTTTTATTGATGAGGAAGCATACCGGACGGGAAAACCCACCTCGGAAGACCACACCTGGGGTCCGAGAGACTATTTCAAGGGAGACTATTACCGGAACACCGTGTGCCATTTCGCGTCGGAAATCGGCTACCACGGCTGTCCTTCGCCACAGTCTCTGGCGAAATTCATCGATGAAGATCATCTCTGGCCCTGCCTTGGCGACAAGCAATGGCTGGTGCACGCCGCCACCATGGACGGTCGGGTAGATCATCCCTTCGGCTACCGGATCAAGTTGATGTGGGATCAGGTAGAGACCCTCTTCGGCAAGGGAGGCGCGGCAACGGACAATCTGGAAGCCTTCTCTCTGGCGAGCCAGATTTCCCAGGCGGAAGCGAAGAAGTATTTTATCGAGCGGTTTCGCTTGACCAAATGGAGACGGACGGGGATCATCTGGTGGAACCTCATTGACGGATGGCCCCAGATTTCCGACGCCATCGTGGACTATTACGGCGACCGGAAGCTGGCGTATGATTACATCAAGCGTTCCCAGAAGCCTTTCTGTATGATGTTCGATGAGCCGGAGAACGGTTCCATCGCGCTGTACGGGGTCAACGATACCCGGACGGGGAAGGGGATTTCCTTCACGGTGGAAGACGACAGCGGCAGGATCGTGGCACAGGGAGATGCGTACGTGGAAGCGGATCAGAGTGTTCCCGTGTGTCGGATTCCCGCCGGGGAAGAGAAGCGGTATTACCTCATCCGCTGGACGGGGGATGATGCGGGCATGAACCATTACTTCGCCAATAGCATCGACGTGGATTTTGATTACTACAAGACCCTTCTTCCGAAACTGAAAGGATAAAAAGACCGGGAATCGGCGGGAACAGTTCCATGAAAAATGGATCAGTTCCAAGCAGCGGATTCCCGGATTTTTTGTTCCGTTATTCGGTTTTCGTATCAAACTGCAGCGCGTGCCGCTTGATGGCTTCGAAGGACTCATCGCTGATGTGATGCTCGATTTTGCAGGCATCCTCGGAGGCAACGGATTCCTCCACCCCAAGGCGGACGAGAAAGGAGGTGAGGAGCGTATGGCGTTCGTAGATTTTCTCCGCTCGCTCCCTGCCGCTGTCTGTGAGGAAAAGATGTCCGTCTCTGTCTACGGTGACGTAGCCCCCTTCTTTCAAGAGTCCGATGGCGCGACTGACGCTGGGCTTGGAGAATCCCATGTGCTCGCCCACGTCGATGGAACGGACGGCACTGCGGGTTTTGGATAAAACGTAGATGGTCTCAAGGTACATTTCGCCGGATTCCTGAATCGCCAATGGGGAACACCTCCTGTCTTTTCTCCAAGTATACCATATTTTTTCTTCATTTGCAAGGAGAAATCTGTAAACAAAGAGGAAATTCAAAAAAATCTCCGGGAAATTTTCGAAACCCCCTTTACATTTCCGGAGAATTGTGGTATACTATTTCTTGCAAATGTCCGCCTTTAGCTCAGCCTGGATAGAGTACCGGATTCCGATTCCGATGGTCATGGGTTCGAATCCCTTAGGGCGGGTGCGAAAACCTCGTTTTTTGACGGGGTTTTCTTTTTTGGTGTCAGCCAATAAACCACCGACTATGTGGGTGGAAGTGAAATCACACGGATTCACGAGGATTCCTCGCGGATGGCGCGTCTCATCTGCGGGGGATTTTTTCGTATTTGGAAGACTTTTGGTAGAAATCCATGGAAACGGATGAAAAAACACGGAAAAATTCATCCCTTTTCTCGTTGCAATTTTTCTCCGTTCATGGTATACTTTCTTCGGCTGATTTTTGTAAGAAGGAGGGGATTCTGTATGCGGATTCGACTGGCACAGCAGGAGGATCTCGGCGCCATGCTGGCAATCTACAATTACGAAGTGGTAAACGGGACTGCCACGCTGGACATTCATCCCAGATCGATGGAAGATTGGCAGATCTGGTTTGATGCACACAACCGTGCAGGAGAAAACCATCCCCTGTACGTGGCGGAAGAGAACGGAACTGTCCTCGGCTACGTGAGTCTGTCCTCCTATCGGGTGAAGGAAGCGTATCGTTCCACGGTGGAATTGTCCGTCTATGTGGATCCCGCTCATCGGAGAGAGGGCATCGCCTCCGCTATGATGGAATTTATTCTGCGTCTGGCGAAGGAAGACACCTCCATTCACCATATCATCTCCGTCATCACCTCCGGCAACGATGCCAGCATCCAACTTCACGAGAAATTCGGCTTTACGTATCGGGGAACCATTCCCGAGGTGGGGATGAAGCATGGAAAAATGATGGACATCCATCAGTACAGTTTGATTTTTGATTGAAATAACAGAAAGTCCGGTAAAGTTAACGATGTGTTAACAATCGCCCGGGCTTTTGTGCTATAATAGTCGTGCATTTTGCATTTGGGAGATTTAGATATGGATCAGACAATCCGTCGCAGTCAGACGTTTTACATCATCCAGTCTGCGGTTGAATATTTTATTTCAATTTTAGTGGGAACCTCCTATCTGGCAACGCTGACAACGTCCATTGGGATTTCGGATAGCTTGACGGGGATTCTTTCTTCTATCATTACACTGGGATGCGTGTTTCAGTTATTTTCCGTTTTTCTGAAGGGAAAGCGGGTCAAAACCACGGTGATTACTCTCAGCATCATCAACCAGCTTCTGTTTATGCTTCTGTACGTCATTCCCCTGGTGGGAGGCGAAGGACAGGGAAAGGTGATTCTCTTTGTCACCGTCCTGCTTTTGGCGTATCTGCTTCTTTATTGTGCCTATCCACTGCAGGTTGGCTGGCTCATGTCCCTGTGTGAGGACTGGAAGCGCGGCATCTTTACAGCCAAAAAGGAGATCGTTTCTCTCCTGAGCGGCATGGTGTTCAGTTTTGCGGCGGGGAAGGTGATCGATTACTACAAAGCACTGGGGGATCTTCACACAGCCTTTCTCATTTGTGCGGTGGGAATCTTCGTTTTGATGCTTCTGAACACCCTTCTGCTGGCGCTCTGTGTGGAGCCGGAAACGACGGATGGGGAGAACGGCAAGAAAAAGCGGGAGTTGTCCGATCTTCTTCGGGTGGGAAAGGATCCTGCTGTGAGAAAGATCACGATTCTGTTTTCCTCGGAAAATACGCGGACAAAAAAACCTTTGCCGTCATGTTCCGCCTGTGCCTTTTCAAGATGCTGGCGGCGTTTGGTATCGGTGCCTTCTGCGTTCCCTCCAACGGTTTATGGACGTATGGGATGTTTATGATCCTGTATTCCATGTACAGCGGGGGCTCCAACAGTGCCAAGATCAATATGGTGTTCGATATGGTAGCGCACGATCAGGTCTCCGATGCGCTGGCATTTTCTCAGGCGGTTTCCGGAGTGGTGGGATTCGGTGCGACCCTGCTGGTCAGCCCCCTGGTGTCCATGATTCAGAAAAACGGAAACACCTTCTTCGGTATTCCCGTGTATGCCCAGCAGGTGCTGTCCGTGCTGGCGCTGATTCTGACTGCTGTGCAGATCGTGTACGTGTCGGTGGAAATGATTCCAGCAGGGAAGAAGAAATCATAGCGTTCTAACAAAGCAAAACTGCCGTATACTCGGAAAATTTCCGTATGCGGCAGTTTTTTCGTGTTCCTTATTTTTTCGTTACGTTTTCCTTGGTGTATCCTCGGGCAGGCACTTGAGCGATTCCCTTCTGGGGCGTGCCGAAGAGGGGCGTATCGCCATCCCAATCCACGGGATCAATCCAGACCTTCCGTCCGCTCCAGCCCGTGCCGGATTCGGTGTTGCCGTGGTAGATCATCCAGACCGCGCCGTCGTCGGAGGTGGGTTCGGTTTCCGGAATGTCAGTGGGCGGTTCCGGTGTGCCGCAGGATGCGAGACAAAGTGTGCCAATCAGAAGAATAAGCAGAAAGAAAGAAGCATCGCGTTTCATGG
>JAZSQX010000084.1:0-9611 GCA_045538235.1 Eubacteriales bacterium | reverse complement strand
GGATCGTAGCCATGTCGTTCTGTGAGCCAAGGAGTTGGGTCTAGTCATTGTCTTCCTTAGACCGCTTGGCCTCCGACTTGGTTTCGTTGTATGCACCAGCAACGTGTACGTTGTAGGACTTGGTTGCGGGAATGTAAGAGTCGATCTTGTAGATCGTACCGGTTGCGAACATTGCCTTCAGCTCATCCTGAGTCAGCTTGTAGTTGTAGAACAGGTCGCCCTGCTTGTAACCGTCGAAGGTTGCAATTCTGAATCTTTCGAGCTTGAGGTTTGCGAGGTTGTAAGCATCAACGAGAATGTAACCATCGGTGGAGATGCCTGCGAATTCCTTAACGATGAGGGCTTCGGTGTAGTCCTTAGCACCTTCAACGTCGATCTTCACAAGCTTGCCATCAACGAGGACGTACTTCACGTACTGGTTGTACAGATCATTGTAGAAGTAGTCTGCGTATGCCTTTTCAGCAGCCTTGTTTTCCTTGCCAAGCCAGGTGTAACCAGCGCCGAGAAGTGCATCATAACCCATTTCGAGGGTCTGGAGAGTACCGTCGTCCTTCTGAACGGTTACGGTCTTCTTGCCCATATCGTAAGAAACGATCAGACCGGTTGCGATGTAAGAATCTTCGTCGGTCTTCTTTGCTTCATCCTGAATGGTCTTAACAACCTTGATTTCGCCGGTCACTTCATTGTAGTTGTATACAACGTAGCCACCCCAGTTGCCGAGCAACTTAGCGTCGGGTGCGTAGTCAGGGTTGATCCATGCAGTACCGCAATCTGCGCATGCAGAGTCAAGGGTTACCTTGAATGCTTCGGATACGAACTCGTAGTCCTCAACGTTGTTGTTCAGAGCGTAAACTGCTTCTGCGAGAGAGTTTACGTTGTTAACAGCGATAGCCTTCTTTGCGGACTTAACATTGTCGTGCGTGCATTCGATAGTGGTTTCATACATGTAACCGAACTTGAATTCTTCGTACAGAGCGTAGTCTGCAGTGCCATCTTCGTTCAGGTCGTAGGTTTCGAGCATTGCATATGCAGGAGCGGAAACCTTTGAAAGAGTGGTCATTTCTGCCTTAGTCTTTGCAACAACGAATGCTGCTTCGTAGTCAGCTCTCAGAGCTGCTGCGTCAGCTTCCGTCATGTAGTGAATACCAATTACCTGTTCGATACCGTCAACACCTGCTGCGGTCTTCACTGCAAAGTAACGTTCCGCCTTTGCATTCCAGTACCATTCAGTCTCGTAGATTGCGTTGCCGTCTTCATCTACGCCAACCTTAACGAGGATGTCGCCAGATTCCCAGTTGAACGCGTACTTCTGGTTTTCAGAAGTGAATTCATAGTACAGACCTTCGCCAAATCCGCCCTTCACGATGATGTCCTTCTTGTCGTAGGTTGCATCGAAGTCAGAAGCGATGTTGGAGGAGATGTTGAACTGAGCATACTTGGTAACGAGAGTATAGCCCTTCAGGAAGGTTTCGATTGCGTAAGTACCAACGTTCTCACCTGCATCATCGGTTCTACCTGCGTTCCATACGTCGTTTTCTGCATCGTACAGTTCAACGTACTTGTTAACCTTTACGAGGTCAGAGTTTGCGTCGATTTCGAAGAATACCTTGTAGGGTCTGCCAAGAGCAACTTCGTCTTCATGATCGTCAGCGAAGCCCAGAGCCTTGGAGGTTACTACGTATACTTCGTCGTCAAGAGTACCGTCAGCGTTCAGAATTCTGAAGCCGGTGTAACCCTTATCAACGGTCTTGTCGCCTGCAGCGTATACAGCACGGTCGGTAGCCGTGATGATCACAGTTTCCCAGCCGAATTCTACGCCGAAGGAACGGAGTGCGAGAGTATCGCCTTCCTTAGTTTCTGCGAACAGAGTGTTGTAGATTACCTGTGCTACTTCACCGCGCTTTGCGGGAGCAGTGTATGCTACACCGGTGATACCTTCGGTCAGACCGAGGTTGATCGCCTTTTCAATGTAGCCCCAGGGATATTCGAGAGTCTTGTAGCCGAGAGCACGTACTGCCATAGTCAGAACGTCCTGGTACTTAACTTCGTCTTCGGGACCGAATTTACCATTGCCGTAACCTTCGATAACGCCCTTCTGGCTTACATAGGACAGTGCGCCGTAGTAAGCTTCTGCTGCGGTACCTGCAAGGTCGGTGAACTTGGAACTGTTTTCGGGACCATCTTCCCAAGCCTTGTCATTGACCCAGCCGGTAAGAATTCTGCCAGTGAACAGTGCCATCTGGTATCTCTGGACTGCATCTTCTGCGCCCAGTTCGCCATTGTCGTAACCCTTCATGATGTCCTGGTCTACCAGGAATTCGATTGCGTCTGCATATGCAGAGGTGGTCGCTGCCGCTGCGGTGTCCGTGATTGCAGTATCTGCAAAAATAGCACTTGCGCAGGACAGAGTCATCAGAAGGGCAAGAATCAGAGAGAGTGTCTTCTTCATCTTTTTTTGCTCCTTAAGATAATTGTTTTTTTCGGATTCCCAAAGACGCCGATTCGTCCGGTTATCCTGTATGCGTAGTTTACCACACCCTCCCTTTTTTTGCAATACTTTTCTCTTATCTGTAATATAACTGCAATATTAAACGGTGTTTAATATTATAAATCCGGTTTTTTCCCGAACACAAGCAAAAAATTTCCTGTCTGAGGTAGGTTCGCAGGGCTTCTTCTCCTTCTTTTGCGCGGTATCTCTTGCATTTTCCGCCAGTTTCGGGTATAATAATAAAATGGATGTATTCTGCACGATATGTCGAAATTTTGATTTTGAGGGTGAATCCATGTACCACAGACGACGTTTCATCTCCCTTTCCGTTGTTTTTCTTCTTTCCTTGCTCTTTTTCTCCCTCCTTGCCACTTCGGCGTTTGCCGATATTGCCGCAAATGGAAAGATTGTAATCGTTCTGGATCCCGGACACGGGGGAATTGACGGCGGCACCATCGGGACCCGGTCGGAAAAAGAGTACAATATGGATCTCGCTCTATACGTAAAGGAATATCTGGAGGCGGACGGGCATTTCGACGTGTATCTCACCCGCACCGGGGACGAATATCTGAAATTCCTCCCCCGCGCACTGGTGGCAGTGGAGAAAAACGCGGATCTCCTCCTCTCCCTTCACTGCAACAGCAACACAGAATCCTACGTGAACGGCTCCATGGCGATCGTCTCCCTCATCGAGCCTTACTGCGCCGATGAATTGGCGAACGCGATCGTTGACAGCATCTGCGACGCGGTTCCCGTCAGCCGCCGTCGGGTGGAAACCCACGAGGACACCGGGGACTCCCTCGGCATTTACTACTGGAGCACCCAGCATCAGTGGGATATGCCCGGCGCGTGGAATCTGGGGCAGAAGAGCGACTACTACTCCATCAACACCTGGGGCTCTAAGTTCGGGATTCCCTCCATCATTGTAGAACACGCCTATCTGTCCAACGCCGGCGACCGGGCAATTCTGGACAATGACGACAATCTCCGGGCTATGGCAAGGGCGGAGGCAGATGCCATCATCGACTATTACACGAATCACGAACACACTTTTGGAGCAGTTTCCGTGGATTTTCCGTCCAGCTGCTCCATGGCGGGCACTCAGTCCGCACGCTGCACCATCTGCGGAGCCAAGAGCGGCACCACGCCCCTTCCCGAAGCACCGGAAAATCATTTCTGGCGGGTGGAAGCCTCCCTCGGTGCCACCTGCACCACGGACGGGTACATCCGCTATCTGTGTCAGGTTTCCTTCAATCTGAACGACAAGGGATATCCCTGCACGGTACACCGCTACGAGGAAATCACCCACGCCGCGGGACACACCTACACCGTCACGGAGGACACCCCTTCTCTGGCGGGCAAGGACGGGCAACTGGTTCACACCTGCTCCACCTGCGGGGATACGATCACGGAAATTCGCTCCGCGGACGTGCATTCCTATGAAATCCTCGAAAACGTCCCCGCCACCTGCACCGATGCCGGAAAAATTGTCCGTCGGTGCACCCACTGTGAAGACACCTATACGGAAGATCTCCCATCCCTGGGGCATACATACGAAATCGCGGAAACCACCGAGACAACAAAGCTCCACCGCTGCACCGTGTGCGGGGATGAATACGTGGAAGAATTGCCCCGGTGCGAGCACGTATATAATATAGAAGAAATCCCCCCCACCTGTGAGGCATCCGGAAGTCGATCCGGTGTCTGCACCCTCTGCGGCTATGCCTTCACGGAGGAAATCGAACCCCTGCCTCACTCCTGGCGGGTTCTGACGGATCATTCCCCCTCCTGCACCAAAGCGGGAATTCTTGAACAGGAATGCACCGAATGCGGATTTCACGAAACGGAGCATCCCTCCCCCACGGGACACACCTACACCTCGGAAGAGAAAAAATGGGGCAAAATTACCCGGGTTTGTGATGTCTGCGGGGAAGCCTTCACGGAAAAAGCCCCCGGCGGATTCCTCACCCACCCCATTGTGATCACCCTTCTGGTCGCCGCCGCCATCTCCAGTGGGGTTGCCTGTGTCATTCTGTTTAAGCGGCGTTCCCGTTCCTGACAATCTCGGAGGTATTTATGTCGTATTCCTCACTCTCCACCGCCGTCGCCACCCTCGCTCTTCTTCTTCTGGTGGGGTATCTGGCAGGCAAAGCCAAAATCGTGGACGAGGTGGCAACCCAGCGCCTTTCCGCTCTGACCTTGAAGGTGGGGCAGCCCTTTCTGCTGATCAATTCCCTTCTATCATTCGAATATTCCCACGAGAATCTGAAAACGGGGCTCTCCGTTCTGGCGCTGGGCATCGGGGTACACGCGCTGATGGCCGTCATCGCCTTTCTTTTGTCCCGCCCCATCCGGGATTTTGACGAAAAGAAGGTCTCGGAATTTGCCATGCAGTACGGCAACTGCGGATTCATGGGCTTCCCCATTCTGGAATCCCTCTTTGGGGCGCGGGGGCTGTTCTGGGGTGCGTTCTTTGTGATCTCCTTCAATCTGTTCACCTGGACGTGGGGGCTTCTGATTCTGGCGCGCCGCCGTCCCGACATCCGCATCACTCCGGCGAAGATTCTCGTGAATTACGCCACCCTTCCCATCCTCATCGGGCTTCTGATCTACATCACCCGGATTCCCATGCCCGGTGCCGTGACGGGACTGACCCAGTACCTCGCCGCCATCTGCACGCCCCTCTCCATCCTCATCACCGGAGCCAATCTGGCGCGGCGGAAACTGGGAACCATGCTGAAAAACGTAAAAATCTACACCGTCAGCGGCGTGAAGCTGATTTTCATGCCCCTCCTGTTGTGTATTCTCCTCAATCTCCTGGGACTCCCCGCCGATATGGTGATCTTCGCCGCCGTCATGGCCGCCATGCCCTGCGCCGCCGTCTCCACCATGTTCAACGAAATGTACCACATCCTCCCCGGCTACGCGGCAGAACTGGTGGGTGCCTCCACCCTCTTCTCTGCCCTCACCATCTTCCCCGTCGTGACAGTCGCCCAGAAAATCACGGAGCTGCTTTAGGGGAGGAACGATGGAAAAAACGGTCGCTTTTCAAAATCCCAATTACCTTATGTATTCCCGCAATGATGAGCATGGGTTCGAGCGTCAAATTCGTAGGGGCGATTCACGAATCGCCCGTTCTGCAGGCATAA
Organism: Eubacteriales bacterium; assembly: GCA_045538235.1. Classification (GTDB taxonomy): domain Bacteria; phylum Bacillota; class Clostridia; order Oscillospirales; family CAG-272; genus UMGS1696. The sequence continues at coordinate 3,974 of JAZSQX010000084.1, read as the reverse complement.
ACCGATTGAAGCGGGCGCATCGTGATGCTCCCCTACGGGTTTGTTCGATACAGTAGGGCGCAGAAAACCCTTGTTGCCACCCGTTCAGATAGCTTTTTGCCAGGCTTTTTCTCGAAAAAGCCGCGTTCTCTTTTCTTAATCTATTTTCATCTGTATAGAGGTATGATTCATGAGTATATCCTTTGATATTGCCGTAATCGGAGCCGGGCACGCCGGTGTGGAGGCTGCACTTGCCTGCGCCCGCATTGGCATTCCCACCGCGCTCTTCACCCTGTCCCTGGACGCCATCGCCAATATGCCCTGCAATCCCTCCATTGGGGGAACGGGCAAGGGGCATCTGGTGTACGAGATTGACGCCATGGGGGGCGAAATGGGGTACGCCGCCGACTGTGTGACCATGCAGTCCCGGACGCTCAACACCAGCAAGGGTGCCGCCGTTCGTTCCAAGCGGGTACAGGCGGATCGCCGGAAATACTCGGATCTCATGCAGCAGACCGAGGAAGCCACCCCCAATCTGAACGTGGTACAGGCAGAGGTGACGGAAATTCTCACCGAGCCCGGAGAGGACGGCATTCCTCACGTGGTGGGGGTCCGCACCGAGCCCTGCGGGGATTTCCCCTGCCGCGCCGCCATCGTCTGCACCGGAACCTATCTCGGTGGCGTGACTCACGTGGGCGACGTGCGAAAATCCTCCGGCCCCGACAACTCCCTCCCCTCCACGGGACTGACGGGTGCGCTCTCTTCCCTCGGTGTGGAGCTGATGCGGTTCAAAACGGGAACGCCGCCGCGGATCCACCGCCGATCCATTGATTTCGATGCGCTGGAAATGCAGTTCGGGGAAGAAATCATCACCCCCTTCTCCACCCGCACCGACGAAGCGGCACTGAACGCCATCCAGCAGGTTCCCTGCCACGTGGTCTACACAAACGAGAACACCCACAACATCATCCGGAACAATATCCACCGCTCCCCCCTCTATTCGGGAAAAATCCACGGCACCGGTCCCCGCTACTGCCCTTCCATTGAGGACAAGGTGATCCGGTTTGCGGACAAGGAGCGGCATCAGCTCTTCGTAGAACCCATGGGGGAAGCCACCGACGAGATCTATCTCCAGGGTTTTTCCTCCTCCCTCCCCGCCGACGTGCAGGCCCAAATGCTCCATTCCCTCCGGGGATTCGAGCACGCAGAAATCATGCGGTACGCCTACGCCATCGAATACGACTGCATCAATCCCCTGGAGCTGTACGGGACGCTGGAATTCAAGAAAGTCCGCGGGCTCTACGGGGCGGGACAGTTCAACGGAACCTCCGGCTACGAGGAAGCGGCGGCACAGGGACTTCTCGCCGGCATGAACGCCACCCTCTATCTCCGGGGCATGGAGCAAATCATTCTGCCGCGGCATTCGTCCTATCTCGGTACCCTCATCGACGATCTGGTGACCAAGGGAACGAACGAGCCCTACCGGATCATGACGGGTCGGAGCGAATACCGGATCCTCATCCGGCAGGATAATGCAGAGGAGCGGCTGTCGCAATACGGACACTACGCGGGGCTTCTCTCCGACGAGGCTTACGAAGCCACCGTGGAGCGCACCCGGAAGGTTCAGGAAGAGGTGGAGCGGCTGTCCCACGTGAACGTCGGTCCCTCCTCCGGCATCAACGATCTTCTGGAAGCGAGAGAGACCGCCCCCCTCAAAAGCGGCACCACCCTCGCGGAAATCATTCGCCGTCCGCAGCTCGACTACGATGCCACCGCTCCCTACGATCCCCACCGTCCCGAGCTGCCCCGCACTCTGAGAGAACGGGTATGGACGGAAATCAAGTACGAGGGCTACATCCGCCATCAGTTAGAGGAAGTGGCGCGTCATCAGAAATCGGAAACTACCCTCCTCCCCGCCGACGTCGACTACAAGAGCATCCGGGGACTCCGTCTGGAAGCGGCGCAGAAGTTAGACAAAGTGCGCCCCGCCACCATCGGACAGGCAGCACGAATCTCCGGCGTGAATCCCGCGGATATTACGGTACTGCTGATCTGGCTGCAGATGAAGAAGGGCTGAAATTGCCTCCCCCACAAAATTAACTCCCAATTACCTTATGTGTTCCCGCTGTCGTTCGGTTTCGCTAAAGCCTCCCTCCGAGAGGGAGGTGGCATTGCGGAGCAATGACGGAAGGAGCCTGCGTAGCCGTATAATTTGATCAAACTTATCGTTTGCGCACTCTCCCTCAGTCATCTTCGATGACAGCTCCTCAAGTTCGCAAAGCGAATCTTGCGCGGAGGGAGCCAAATGAAAGCTGCGTTCATCCGGGAACACATTGTCAAACTTGAACATAAATATAATATATAAAGAGGAACGACATGGCATTATTCGGAAAACGAAACAACGACAAAGAAAAAGAATCCCCGACCAATCTTCCGAAGGACGAAGAAAAAGCACCGGCACAGGCGGCTCCCGAAGCGGCTCCCGCTCCTCAGCCCACCCAATCCGCACAGACCACCCCCGATCCTGCCCCCACCACCGCCATTCCCGAGGCGATTCCCGATCCCTTCCTCCCTCACGTGGAGGAGGAACCACAGCCCACTCCGGCTTCTTCCAAATTCCACACCCCCGAGGGATTCGATTTCAACCGCTATTTCCTCGCGGAGCGGCGCATTGTTCTGGAAAACATCAGTTACGAAACCGGCAAGGTCATCCCCGGGCAGAATCAGTACAAGCTGGGTGTAAAGGACACCATCGTAGCACAGATCATAGGCCAGGCGGGCGTGAAAATCAACTTCAACCGCGCGCTCCGCTTTGATCCGGAAGGTCCCTTCACCCTCTCCGTCACCTTCGCCGTGATGCTGGTCTTCCATCCCGGTACCCGGAACGAAATCGACTGGCGCACCATTGACGTGGCAGAGGAATTCAAGAAAAATTGTCCCCAGCTCACCCAGACCATGGCGGCAAAGGCGGCGCTTCTGGTCGCGGAAATCACCAATGCAAACGGAGGTATGCCCATCATTCCCCTGCGATGAGGAAGGGTGGGTCACAGAAATATGGCAAAAAAAGAAACCCAACAATACAACAACCAATCCATCACCTCCCTGAAGGGTCCCGACCGGGTGCGGAAGCGTCCTGCGGTCATTTTCGGCTCCGACGGACTGGAGGGATGCGAGCACTCCGTTTTCGAAATTCTTTCCAACTCCGTGGACGAAGCGAGAGAAGGCTACGGCAAGTGCATCAACATCACCGCCTTCCGGGATCACTCCATTGAAGTGGAGGACTTCGGGCGGGGCGTTCCCCTTGGCTGGAACGAAGGCGAACAGCGCTGGAACTGGGAGCTGGTCTACTGCGAGCTCTATGCCGGCGGCAAATACGACAACAACTCCGAGGGCGCGGCATACGAATACTCTCCGGGGCTGAACGGTCTCGGTGCCTGCGCGACCCAGTATTCCAGCGAATATTTCAACGTAAAATCCTACGACGGCTCGAATCTGTCCGAAATCTCCTTCGAAAAAGGGGAAGCGGTGACAGGTCTCTCTGTCCGTCCTCTCGAACGGAAGGAACGCCGCACGGGTACCGTCATCCGCTGGCGCCCCGACCTGCAGGTGTTCACGGAAATCGACATTCCGAAGGAATACTTCACCGATATGCTCAAGCGCCAGGCAGTGGTCAACTCCGGCATCCGCTTCGTGTTCCGCTGGGAAAATCCCCAGGCGGAGGGCGGCTTTGAGGTGGAGGAATTCTTCTATGAAAACGGCATCACGGACTACATCGCCGAAATGGCGGGGGGAACGGCGGAGACGAAAATCGCCCAGTTCCATCTGGAAACCAAGGGACGCGACCGGGAAGACATGAAGGACTACAAGCTCATCGCCGACATCGCCTTCACCGTGTCCAAATCCGTTCACGCCCTGGAATACTACCACAACTCCTCCTGGCTGGAGCACGGCGGATCCCCCGAAAAGGCGGTCAAGCTGGCATTCACCTCCGCGGT
>JAZSQX010000042.1:0-11254 GCA_045538235.1 Eubacteriales bacterium | reverse complement strand
GCGTCAATCCTACGACGGATCCCGGCTGTCCTACCAGCTCTGGTTCGGCTTTATGAAGCTCTCTTCCCTGGATGGGGAAAAGGCGGTGTTTGCTGTGGAAAATCAGATCAAGCGCAACGTCATCGAAGAACGCTATCTCCCCTTCCTCCGGGACGCTCTCACGGGAGTCATTGGGTATGAAGCGGAGGTTTCCATCACGGTGGACAAGTCCCTCGCTCCCCCGATTCCGGGTGCCCCAGACAGTGCCGCCGGAGACGGCTCCCGACACACTTCCCGGCTTCTTTCGGACGACGATCTGGACGAAAACACCCCGGAGGATGTGATCACGGGTCTGGAGGCGGGACTCGACACCCCCATGGAGGGAGTGCCCTACATCGAAAGCTCCGCTATGCAGGATTTGGGAGAACACCACACGGGAGAAAAGCGCCTCACCTACAACGAGGACTACACCTTTGAAAACTTCATCGTGGGTTCCACCAACAAGATGGCTCACGCCGCCGCACGGAACGTCGCGGACAACATTGGAATGCGGATCAATCCCCTTTTCATCTGGGGAAATTCGGGGCTTGGGAAAACTCACCTGATGTACGCCATCGCCAATCGCTCCCTACAGCGGAACCCCGACATGAAGGTCATTTACGTCAAGGGCGAGGAGTTCATGAACCAGCTCATCGAATCCATTCAGAAGGGGAACAACAAGGCGTTCCGGCAGAAGTACCGCAGCGCGGATATGCTGCTGATTGACGACATCCAGTTCATCGAGGGGAAGGAGACCACGCAGCTGGAATTTTTCCACACCTTCGACGCGCTGTACGAGGACAAAAAGCAGATCATCATCACTTCCGACCGTCCGCCGAAGGAATTGACGGCGCTGGAGGAACGGATCCGCAGCAGGTTTGAAGCGGGATTTCTCACGGACATTCAGCCGCCGGATTACGAGCTCCGCATTGCGATTCTCAAGAACAAAGCGAAGCAACACAACATTCAGATTCCCTCCGACGTGATCGATTTTCTGGCGCGGAATCTGGAAGACAACATCCGCCAGTTAGAGGGTGCCATGAAGACCATCCTCGGCAAGTGCATGATCAGCGGAAACCCCGTCAGTATGCCCGCCGCCATGGAGGTGGTGCAGACCTTTGGAAAAAACTCCGAAACTCCCTCCGACCGGATTCAGCGGATTTTAGAAAACGTCAGCCGGCACTACAAGGTGTCCCTGGACGAGATTCTGGGAGATTCCCGGAAAAAGGAAATCAAGAATGCCCGCAACGTGGCGATGTACATCATCCAGAAGGAGACGGATTTGTCTCTCGCGAAGATCGCGGAGGTATTCAACCGGGACCATTCCACGGTGCACTCCAACGTGAAGTCCATTGAAACGGCGCTCCGGACAGACACGGTGCTGGATGCGATTATTACGGAAATTCGCAAGGAACTGAAGCGGTGATGGGGAGATTTTGAATCGCCCCTCCCCGAGAAACCGGGAAAAAACCCCAATCCACGGGTTTTCCCACAGATTTTCCACCGAGGATTTTCCGCGTTTGCCTAACATTCCTTCGGCAGATGCAGTTTTTTCAAAAGCGTTTTCCACAGCCTGTTGAAAACTCGCCCCAAAAAGCAGTTTTCCACGGCTTCCTCCCGCTCTCAAGGGATTCCCACCGGGAAATCCCACGGGTTTTGTGGAAATATCCGGGGTTTTCCAACGGTTTGAAAACAGCCTGTTGAAAACTCCGATTGGAAAACTTTTTTTGGATTTCGTGGATTACGTTTTCACCGTTTGCCGAAAACGTGCCGGTAAATGGGACTTGCCAAACGGGAAAAGCGCATTTTCTGCCCTTTTTTCGGGAAAATGCTTTCCGGACTTGGGTTTTCCACGGAGGAGTTTTCCAACACCGGAAGACGGAGCCACCAAAATGGGAGGATTTCGGGACTTTTTTGCGACTCGCATTCACGGAAAAAAGCCGGATGTGGAAAATTTCCCTCTTTCCAACAAGATTTCCCGGGAGAAATGGGACTTTTCCAGACCGTTTTCGAAGGCTTTTTTGGAGGGAATGACGGATGCCGAAATCCCCTTATAATAGGATACTTTTCGCAAGAGCAGCGGGGGATGGGGGAGTTTTCCCACGTTTCAACAGCCCCTACTGCTTCTGCTGCTATTTTCTTTTGTTTTTATTGTTTTATTTGATCTCTTTTTTCTTACGCGTGCGCGCGCGTGTGAGAAAAGGCAGACAGGGCCACGGGGACGTTCGATTCCATCGAAATCCGCTGCGTCTGCCGCCGAAACGGTATTTCACAATCCCGTAGGGCGGGGGTTTGCTCCCGCCGGATTATATGGCGGGGATTGCATGACGGGAAGCGAAACGCCTCCCCTACGGATAATATCGTTTTTTGGTGGTGGTTGTGGCGTTGGACGAAAACCGTATAACGGACGACCGATTGTTTTCGTTTTTCAGACGGACATAACACGAGACGTGATTTCTCGTCCGAACAACCATAACCGGACACCCGGCAACCGCCAAACGAACCGATACAACCGGTAGGACGGGAGGACGTTCGATTCCATCGAAATCCACCTCCTGTCAAACAATCCTAACCCAATCAAAAAATTTCCAAAAGGATGTGTACGATATGAAAGTTACGTTTCAGAAACAGGATCTCCTCTCTGCCCTCACGGCAGTAGCCGGCATTTCCCAGACCAAGAACACCCTCACCGCCGTGGATGGCATCCTCTTCGAATGTCCGCCTCGAGCCCGGTACGGGGACTACGACACCGACAACCCGAACCTTTGCCGGATCTCCGCCTTTGACTTAGAGAAGGGCATCCGCTGCACCCTCGACTGCCGGGTGTTTGAGGAGGGACTGGTGATTATCAACACGGTGAAAATTCTCCAGATCGTCCGCTCCCTCCCCGACGGAGACGTGACGCTGGACATTGACGAGCGGGGTCACGTGAACATCACCGCGGGATACGCCCATTTCGAAATCACCTCCGCCCCGGGGGACGATTTCCCCTCCATGCCCATGTTCATCGGCGAGCGGATTTACACCCTGCCCCAGTACCAGATCCGCGCTCTCATCGACCGGACCGTGTTCGCCGTGGGTCAGAACGACCAGCGTGCCGCCTTCAACGGGGCTCTGTTCCGGATCCGGGATGGGGAAATGACCATGGTGGGCTGTGACGGCAACCGGCTGTCCGGCGCCAAGACGAAGTTAGACGGGGAAAACCTGCCTGATGCGGAAATGGTGGTGCCGGGGAAATTCCTGACGGAACTGACCAAGCTTCTGAAGGATTCCGAAGACGAGGTGACGGTGATCCTCGGACGGAAGCACATCATTTTCAAAATGGATCGGACGTACTTCTTCACCCGGATGCTGGACACGGAATACATCCAGTACGAAAAGCTCCTGCCCACGTCCTACATGACGGAGGTGTTCGTTTCCCGGAATGAGCTTCTCGGTGCGGTGGAACGGGCTTCCATCGTGACGGAGGACAAGTTAGGCGGAAGCGGCCGCTCCAACGTAAAGCTGGACTTTGAAAACGGCAAGGTGATTCTCTCCTCCGTTTCGTCCGGCGGCAGCGTCAGAGAGGCGGTGCCCTGTGCCATGACGGGGGCGGATCTCTCCATCGGCTTCAACTGCCGGTATCTCCTCGACGCACTCCGCGCCTGCCCGAACGACTGTGACACGCTCCGGATTCGGATGAACTCCCCCCTGATGGGCATCGTCCTGGAGCCGGCGGCGGGAACCACGTTCCTCTCCGCGCATCCCGATGCTTCCGTATACGGGGAACGGGCGCTGGATGGTGTGGGCAGTGATTCGCCGGAGGGCGGAAAGGAAGAGGACGGGGAAGAATTCATGTACTTCGTGATGCCCGTCCGGATGAACAAGTAATGTATCTGCACATCGGCGGGGGTCGCAATCTCCGGAGCAGCGAGATCATCGGCTGCTTCGACATGGACGGGAAGTGGGATTCCCCTGTAACGAAGGAATTTTTGAAGAAAATGGAAAAAGCGGGAAAAACGGAGATGGCGGGAAGTGATCTGCCCCGGTCGTTCGTACTGACGGACAAGGGTGTGGTGTTTACCCATATTTCCACACAAGCGATTCGCGGGAGGGATTTTTGAAGGCGGCTGTCCGCTGGCGCGGAGGGGAAGGGATCTTGGATTTCCCGGATCGGGGGAGACGGATCCCGCTACCGCGGGGGTCATAAGGGTCTTTTGGCAGACCCTTATGGATCCCACCACCAAGGAGGAACACGGTCCCTCCTTGGATCCTCCCGATTGGCGGATGATCCATTTCGGGTTCGAAAGGCACCAGTTAGTTTCCAATTCGCGCTGACCGCGTCATGGGGAACCGTTTGCTTTGGTTTTTTGGGGTTCAAATCAAGGGGAGTTTGGTTGGAATCGTTTCTTTCTCCCTTCGGGAGGATTTGGGCTTCGCGGGTTGTTGGAAATTTCGGTTGACGTAGTCATTCGTTTCCCTGCGGGGCATGGTGGCTGACCGCCGGAACAAACAACGGCATCTAGCTGACAGCCAACAGGAAAACATAAATCTCTTTCCCCGCGGTTAGCAAAAATTCCCGTAGGGAATGCCTTGACTTTATTTGTTTCGTTCGCTTGAAGTTCCGGCTAACGAAAAATCGTTCTCCCCTGGCGGTCAGCCCAAATCGAAGCTGACGCACCAGTTTTCGAACCGTGCATTGTTTCAACAGCCGAACCGGGAGGTTCCAAGGAGGGACTGGGTTCCTCCTTGGTGGTGGGACCCATAAGGGATCGCCACCGATCCCTTATGACCTCCGCGGTAGAGGATCCGTCCCCCAAAAATCTGGGGATCCGGAATCTCTAAATCCCCGCGGTAGCGCAAACAAACCAAACCAATCATTCCAAAGAAAAATAAAAAAATTTCTGGAGCAAGCTGAATGGATAATCAGAACCAAATTTACGACGAAAACCAAATACAGGTGCTGGAAGGATTAGAAGCCGTCCGGAAACGCCCGGGGATGTACATCGGTACCACCTCCCAGCGGGGTCTCCACCATCTCGTGTATGAGATCGTGGATAACTCCATTGACGAAGCCATGGCGGGGAAGTGCGACTGCATCGAAGTCGTGCTCCATCCCGACGGAAGCGTCTCCGTAAAGGATAACGGACGCGGCGTCCCCTCCCAGATGCACAAGCAAGCCGGAAAACCCACGCTCGAGGTCGTTTTCACCGTCCTCCATGCCGGGGGAAAATTCGGTGGTCAGGGGTACAAGATCTCCGGGGGTCTTCACGGCGTGGGGGCTTCCGTGGTCAACGCTCTGTCCGAATGGATGGAGGTGGACAACGCCTACGATGGTCAGCGGTACACCATGCGCTTTGAACGCGGCGGCATTGCCCGTCCCTTCCGCTGCGAGGGTCCTACGACGGAGCACGGGCTCTACGTGCGCTTTAAGCCCGACGGGGAGATCTTTACCGATACCACGGTTTTTGACAGAGAAACCCTTCTCACGCGGCTGAGAGAGCAGGCTTTCCTCAACGCCGGCATCCGGATCATCCTCCGGGACGAGCGAAAGAAGGCGAAAAAGTCCGACAATCTCGCGGACGGCATCGGGGATGAAGACATCGAGCGACTTCTCCGGGCAGCGGCGGACGAACAGGCGGAGGCAGAAGGATCTCCCGCGGATGCCGACTACGTGGACAGCGAAGACGTGGTGAAGGAAGAGGTTCGCTTTGTGGACAGCGAGGACGAGCGGAAAACCGGATCCGAGTACCCCGAATACGATCTCCGATACGAGGGCGGGATCCGTCAGTTCGTGGAACATCTGAACCGGGCTCGCCACGCGGAAGTGATTCACCAGAACGTTATCTACATGAAGGCGGAAAAGGGCGACATCACCGCGGAGGTTGCCATGCAGTACACGGACAGCCTCACGGAAAACATCGTCACCTTTGCCAATAATATGTCCACCATCGACGGCGGTACCCATGAAACCGGATTCAAAATCGCCATTACGAAGGTGCTCAACGACTACGCCAGAAAAATCGGTTCCCTGAAGGATTCCGAAAAGAATCTCTCCGGGGAGGATGCCAGAGAAGGGCTTTGCGCCGTGGTATCCGTGAAACTCCCCGACGCCCAGTTCGAAAGCCAGACCAAGGCGAAGCTGGGGAACTCCGAGGTGCGGGGCATTGTGGAAAAGATCGTGTCCGAGAAGCTGGCGGAATTTTACGAGGAAAATCCCGCGGTGGCAAAGGCGATCGTGGAAAAATCCCTGGTGGCACAGCGGGCGAGAGAAGCGGCGCGAAAAGCCAGAGAGCAGTCCCGGAAATCCGTCCTCCAGCAGGGCTCGTCTCTGCCGGGGAAATTGGCGGACTGCCAGGACAAGCGGGTGGAACTGACGGAGCTGTTCCTCGTGGAGGGGGACTCCGCAGGGGGATCGGCCAAGCAGGGGCGGGATTCCCGGTTCCAGGCGATTTTACCCCTCCGCGGAAAAGTGCTGAACGTGGAAAAGACCAGAGTGGACAAGGTGTACTCCAACCTCTCTCTGATTCCCATTATTCAGGCACTGGGATGCGGTATCGGGGAAGAGTTCGATATTAAGCGTCTCCGGTATGGCAAAATTGTCATCATGGCGGACGCCGACGTGGACGGCTCCCACATCCGGGTGCTGCTGCTGACGTTCTTCTTCCGCCATATGAGACAGCTCATTGAAGACGGGCACATCTTCCTGGCCCAGCCGCCGCTGTATCGGATCCGGAAAGGGAAGAACCTTCAGCGGTACGCCTATTCCGATGAGGAGCGGGATCAGATCATTGAGGAAATCGGCGCGGCCAACGTGACCGTGAACCGGTACAAGGGTCTCGGGGAAATGAATCCCACGGAGCTGAAGGAAACCACCATGTATCCCGCTACCCGGACGATTCTGAAGGTGGAGATCGAGGATGCCATGAAGTGCGACGAGATTTTCACCATCCTCATGGGGGACAAGGTGGAGCCCAGACGGGAATTCATCGAAGCCAACGCAAAATACGCGGAAAATCTGGACGTTTGACGTGGCGGGGACGTTCCGCCCCAATAATCCCAACCGCATCAAACGTTAACCGCCGGAACGTCATGATCAAATAGCCTTCCTCCGCGCAAGATTCGCTTCGCGAACTTGAGAAGGGGGAAGGAGCCCGCGGCACGTACAGGTTTTGTTCGCTCAATTATTGCGGGATCTAACACGACATGACGCGATCGTGAAATAACGTGCCGCATTCTCCCCCACCCTCCTGAAGTCGGGAGCCCCCTCCCGGATGGGGCCTCGGGTTATGACCGCACGTGATGGATGCTGCCGGAAGAACGGCATTGGTCGTCCGTCAAACAATCCCAACCGCACGAACCGGCGGGCGATACGCGAATCGCCCCTACGGTATCGTTAAAAACCAAATCACTCACACGAAATATTAACAAATACAAATCGGAGTCATCATGGCTAAAAAAAGAGAGCAAGATACGAATATTGAGTTCCCGGAGCAGAAAATTCTGCCCATCAATATGGAACGGGAAGTCCAGAAATCCTTTATCGAATACTCCATGTCCGTCATCGTGTCCCGGGCACTTCCGGATGCCAGAGACGGCATGAAGCCCGGTCAGCGCCGTGTGCTGTACGCCATGCACGAAAGCGGCTATACCTTTGACAAACAGCCCGTAAAATCCGCGAAAACCGTCGGTGACGTGCTGGGTGCCTACCATCCTCACGGGGACTCCTCCGTGTACGGTACTATGGTCCGCATGGCTCAGCCCTTCTCCTACCGCTATACCCTGGTGGACGGAAGCGGGAACTTCGGCTCCATCGACGGCGACGGCCCTGCTGCTTACCGTTATACCGAAGCCCGTCTGTCGAAATTAGCGGGAGAAATGTTACGGGATATTAACAAGGACGTCATCAAGTGGGACATGAACTTCGACAACACCCGCCGCGAGCCCTCCGTTCTTCCTGCCCGCTTCCCCAATCTTCTGGTGAACGGTGCGGTGGGGATTGCCGTTGGGATGGCGACGAACATTCCCCCCCACAACCTCAGAGAAGTGATCGACGGAACGGTGTATATGATGGATCATCCCGACTGCGGCGTGCCCGAGCTGATGCAGTTCATCAAAGGCCCCGATTTCCCCACCGGCGCCACGGTGTACGGAACCGCGGGGATTTACGAAGCCTACTCCACGGGACGCGGTCGGTTCACCGTTCGCTCCAAGGCGGAGGTGGATGAGGAAAACCATCGGATTATCATCACGGAAATCCCTTACATGGTGCAGAAATCCGAGATGATCAAGAATATGGCCACCCAGGTGCACGAAAAGAAGGTCGAGGGCGTGACGGACATCCGGGATGAATCCGACATGAACGTCCGCATCGTCATCGAGTACCGGAAGGACGCCAACGGTCAGGTGATCCTGAATCAGTTCTACAAGTACACGGAGCTGGAGAGCACCTTCTCCGCCATCATGCTGGCACTGGTGGACGGGGAGCCGAAGATTCTCAATCTCCGTCAGATTCTCGGGGTGTACATCCGTCACCAGGAGAGCGTGATTGTCAACCGAACGAAGTTCGATCTGGAAAAGGCGCAGAAAGAAGCCCACATCAACGAGGGGTATAAGATTGCCATCGACCACATCGACGAGGTCATTTCCATCATCCGGGGATCCGCAGACACGGCGGAAGCGAAAACGAATCTGATTGCCCGTTTTGCGCTGTCCGAGGAGCAGGCACAGGCGATTGTGCAGATGACTCTCGGCAGACTCTCCGGCATGGAGCGGCAGAAGGTGGAAAACCGTCTGGGTGAGCTGTACGCCTCCATCACGGAGCTAAAGGGCATTTTGGCGGATCCGGAAAAAATCCGCGCCATCGTGAAGGAAGAAATGATCGCGCTGCGGGATCAGTACGGGGATGAGCGCCGCACCACCATTGAAGAAGCGGAAAACGAAATCGTGCTGGAAGATCTGATCGAGCGCCACACCGCGGTCATCACCCTCACCCACGCCGGCTACATCAAGCGGCAGTTACCGGATGTGTATTCGGCACAGCGTCGGGGCGGTCGCGGCATCATCGGCATGACCACGAAGGAAGAGGACTACGTGGAACGGGTTGCCGTGGCGGATTCCCACTCCTTCCTGATGCTGTTTACCGACACGGGACGGGTGCACCAGATCAAGGCGTACCGGGTTCCCGAAGCTGGTCGGACGGCGAAGGGGTCGAACCTGATCAACCTCATCGAAATCGAGCCGGAGGAAAAAATCACCGCCATGCTGTCCGTTCCTGGCTACAGCGAAGCGGGATCCGAAGAGGAAGAACGGGATTTCCTCGTGATGGTCACGAAGTACGGGGTCATCAAGAGAACCCGGCTGAGCGAATTCCGTATCCAGCGTAAGGGCGGCAAGATCGCCTTGAATCTGGACGAGGGCGACAGTCTGTTGTTCGCTCAATTAACTCACGGCGAATCGGATATTATGATTGTGACGAAGGGCGGTTTGGCTGCCCGATTCACGGAAGACAAGGTTTCCGTTATGGGACGGAGCGCCCGTGGTGTCCGCGGTATCTCCCTCAGAGAAGGGGACGAGGTAGCAGGCGCGTGCATTCTGGAGCGGGATGCGGCATGGTCGGAGGAAAACTCCCTCCTGACGATTACGGAAGGCGGCTTCGGAAAACGGATGTCTCCCACGGAATTTGAAGCCAAGGGACGCGGTATCCAGGGGATGATTGTCCAGAAACTGACGGAAAAGACGGGGGATCTGTGCGGAATCGCCGTGGTGAAGGAGGACGAAGACATCCTCATGATCACGGGCGACGGAACCATGATCCGCACCCCCGCCGCGGGCATTCCCCACTACGGACGGGCGGCATCGGGCGTTATCATGATGAAGCTCAGCGAAGGAAGCCGCATCGTGAACTTTGCTCTGGTGGCGAAAGCCGAAGTGGAAGAAGAAGCCGACGAAGACGCAGACGACGCGGAATCGGTGGAATCGGTGGAATCCGCTGGAACGGAAATAACGGAAGAATAACATTTTGGAAAACGATTGCGGGATGCCGTGATGCCGGTATCGCGGGAGGAAAAACCCCTCCCTTACGGTTCATGACATCCCGTTTTTCCACAGTAGAAAAATTCGATAACAGAGGTATATCATGTCAAAAAAATTACGGGCTGTTCTCCTCTTTGCGGTGGTGCTGGGCATTTGCCTGCTCCCTTCCTGCGGCGGCGGGAAATATTCGGATGAGGAGATCCGGACGGCGCTGGACGAGCTTCTCCCCAAATCCTACGAACTGAACGAAATCTACTTCGGGGAAGGACTGCCCCATACCGAGGACGAAGCAGCGGTGGAGGCGTTCTACAACTCTTTTGACACGGACGTTTCCACCTTGAGTTACGTTCCCGTGGCGGCGGACTGCGGCTATGGGAACGAAACGGAGCTCCGCGAAGCCACTCTCGCCGTGTTCAGCGATGCCTACGCGGAAACGCTCTTCTCCCGCGCCTTCACGGGGATCACCGCTGTGATAAACGAGGGGTACGAGCAGGAATACGTCACCAGCGCCATGTACGCCCGATATCTGGAACAGGCGGGAGTCCTCACCGTGCGGATCAACCTGAAAGAGGAAGCACTCCCCCTCGGGCGCGTGTACGATACGAGTACCATGGAAATCATCCGCCAGCGGGACAATCGGGTCACCGTGGTGCTCTCCGGCTACGTGAACGGCGTAGAGGACTGCACAGCGGAGATCACTCTGGTTCTGGAGGAGGACGGCTGGCGACTGGATTCTCCTACGTATTGATGGGGGAGGAACGATGGGGGAATCTTTTAGAAAAGATTCCCCCAAGCCCCCTTCAAAATTTTCGGAAAGGGAATGGCATGGGTGTACTGCGCCGCCGGGGGAATAGCGGAATTTCGACTTCATCTTACAAAGTGCCGCTGGGATTGGATTTGCCGTAGGGTGGGTGTTTTCCCATCGAAAAATTTCCGGAGAATTTTTGGAAAACCCTTGACAAGCGGTGGAGAATGTGTTATAATGTCAAAGCGTCCGGGAATCCGGATGAAATATCGTGTCATGGTAGACACAGCACGCTTGCAAAGGTGGCTGAGCTGGTCTAAGGCGCACGACTGGAAATCGTGTGTTCGGCTAATAACCGACCGAGGGTTCGAATCCCTCCCTTTGCGGAAAGAAAGCACTTCGTTTATCGAGGTGCTTTTTGCTTCTGGTAGTGGAATTTTCGGGGGATTTTTCGCGGGGTTGGCGGGGAATTATTTT
>JAZSQX010000143.1:0-5761 GCA_045538235.1 Eubacteriales bacterium | reverse complement strand
ATAGCCCCCTACAAACGGCTCGTTTTCGTCAAAGGAAAGGTTCGCGGCTTCGTTCACCTCACGCGCCGTGCGGGAAAGCTCGGAAATCCGCTCCCCGATGCAGTCAAAGCCCAGCTTGAGCTGCAGAACGGGGATCACCGTGTTGAGATTGGCATTGCCGCACCGCTCGCCCACGCCGGAGACCGTGCCGTGAACCTGCGCCGCCCCCGCCAGTACCGCGGAAACGGAGCACGCCGCCGCCATCCCCATGTCGTTGTGGCAATGGATGCCCACCCCGGGGAATTTTTCCGCCACCGCCCCCGTGACCATGCCGATCACGTCGGGGAGCATTCCCCCGTTGGTGTCGCAGAGAACCACCCGCCCGGCACCTGCCCGGTACGCCTCCTCCACCACCCGCAGGGCGTAATCGGGGGAGTCCCCGTAGCCGTCGAAGAAATGCTCGGCGTCGAAGATGACTTCCTTCCCGGAGTTTCTGAGGAACGCGATGCTGTCCCGGATCATCCGGAGATTTTCCTCCGGGGTGGTACCGAGAACGTCCGTAACCTGATAGAGCCACGCCTTGCCGTAAATCACCGCCGCAGGAACGGGAGCCTCCGCCGCCATCTGGAGAAGGGGATTTTCCCCCGCCTCCTCCCCTGCCCGGCAGGTCTGGGTAAAGAGAGCCAGTCTGGCGGAAGCGAGGGTTTTCTGCACCTCCCCAAGCCGCGCGAAAAATTCGGCACCGGAGGCATCGGTGATCATACCCGCTTCAATATAGGATACGCCCAGGCGATCCAGTGCGTGAATCACCCGAATGCGGTCGTCCGCGGAAAAATCCACGCCGGCGCCCTGGGTGCCATCCCGCAGGGTCGTATCGAGAATTTCGATTTTCATGTCAAACGGCTCCTTCGTTTTTCTTTTTCTCTCTTGTAGGGCGGGGGCGGACTTGATGGAATCAACGTCCCCTCCCGCCGTCTTGAAATTCAAACTTCCCGTATCGGGGGGAACGGATTCGCTGCCGCGGAAGGCGATAAGGGAGACCCCAAGTTTGCATAGCAAATCTTTCCCGGATGGGACCTCGGGTTATAGCCGCACGTGATGGATGATGCCGGAAGAACGGCATGAACCGTAGGGGCGGTCATTGATCGTCCGTCAAACGATCCAAACCGGTCGAAATCACGCCCACCGTGACCCGGTCGTTTCCCCCATAGTCCCGGAGGGTGCGGCTTTCCATTCCATATTGCCGGAACATCTCCCGCACCGCATCCGCCTGCCGCCAGCCGTGCTCGATGAGCATCACACCGCCGGGGCGAAGGTGGGGAGTGTAATTTTTCAAAATCCCACAGATCAGACTCAGCCCGTCCCCGCCGTCCGTGAGGGCAATTTCCGGCTCATAGGAGAGCTCCGGCTCCAGTTCCGCCATTTCCGCTGCGGTGATGTAGGGGGGATTCGCCGTGATCACGTCAAACATCGACCCCGGTGGGAGACAATCCTCCCGCACGTCGCCCAGCATCACGGGACACCGCAGGAGAAGCCCATGCCGACGGAGATTCTTCTCCGCCATCGCCGCCGCGCCCGGACTCACGTCTACTGCAAGTCCCACCGCGCCCGGCACATTCCGGAGCACCGCCGCCGCAATGCACCCCGATCCCGTACAGAGATCCAGCATTTTTCCCCCTTCCGGGAGATGGCGGATGGCTTCTTCCACTAAAATTTCCGTATCCGGTCGGGGAATAAGGCAGTCTTCCGATACGGTCAGCGTCAGCCCATAAAATTCCCACTCGCCGAAGAGATACTGGAGGGGATAGTGCGTACACCGCCGCGCCACCGCCTTCGCTAACGCCTCGCTGTCGTAATCCGCCGTGGGATTCGCTAAAATCTGCGCCGGCGTCACCCCCGTACAGCGGGAAATGAGGAGATCCCCCTCCCCTCGGGCATCGACAATTCCCGCTTCTGCCAGCCTTTTTTGTATCTCCCGCCGCGTCATGCGTCCGTGGATTCGTCGGATTCTGCCGCTTCGGCTGTTTCGGCTGTTTCGGTTTCCGCCGCCCCTTCCGCACCGGATTCTACGGATTCCGCGGACTTTTCCGTTTCCCGGATGCCGCCGAACTCTTCCGGAATCGCGTGGCGGAGTGCGGTCAGTGCCACTTCCAGTTGTTTTTCGTCCGGCTCCCTCGTGGTGATGCGCTGCATCCACAGACCGGGGGCGGAGAGGATTTTCGTGAACAGGTTGTTGTGGCATCCCGCGTAGCGAATGAACTCAAAGCCCAGCCCCATGATGATGGGCAGCATGAGGAGTTTGGATCCCAGCCGCACCCAGGTATTGTCCCAGGTGAGGAAGGAGTTGATGACAATGGAGAGAATCAGCATCACGAAAAGGAAGCTGGTGCCGCAGCGGGGGTGGAACCGAGTGCACCCCGCAGCATTTTCCGGAGTCAGGGGCAGTCCCCGCTCAAAGCAGTCCACGGATTTGTGTTCCGCGCCGTGGTATTCGTAGGTGCGGCGGATGTCGGGCATCAGACCCACGCCCCACACGTAGCCCACAAAAATGACCATGCGGATGATCCCCTCGATGAGGGAAGCCAGCACGTGATAGCGGCTCAGCAGTCCCCCCGTCAGCGCATCCACGCCCTTTGCCGCGAAGGTGGGGAGCATGAGGAACAGTCCCACGCCCAGCACCACGCCGAGAACGGTTCCAAGCCCCGCCACCACGGTCATGAGCTTGTCGCCGAAGTGCTCGAGAAGCCATTTATCGAATTTGGTTTCGGGCTCGTCCAGATCAATCCCCTGCATATCGGCGGATTTGGTGAGCATCCCCATGGAGAGCTTCATTTGCTCCACGAAGGACACACATCCCCGCACGATGGGGAGATTGCAGATTTTTTTGGTTTGACGGAGGGAGGTGAAGGTGGAGTTGTCCACTTTGATTTCCCCCTCCGGCGTGCGGACAGCCAGGGAACAGCGGTCGAGGGACTTCATCATCACGCCTTCCAGCACCGCCTGACCGCCCACAATGCCCACTTTCGGGTCTTTTTTGCAGGGTATTTTCGATTGTTTCATTGGTGTATCCTCACAGAACCGCCCGGACAGCGCACCGCCCGACGGAAATTGGTATAGACAGAATCATACAGATATCATTATAGCACAAACGCGGGAAAAATGCAAGGCGATTGTAATAATTGTAACATTTATGGGGGGGACGATGGGGAAAACGCGGCTTGACAATGGGGAAAACGCGACTTTTTTGAATAAAAAGGGGACGTTCGATTTCGTCGAAGTCCGCAAAAAACTTTCTGACCGGTTTACAATGGGTGGAATGCGCCGCCGTATGTAGCAAACTTGGTTCCCGGTGCGGTTTCCATTGGTTTGGGTGAAGATTGGAGGATAAAAAATCCCCCGAAGCCGATCTGTTCGACCGACTACGGGGTTTCTTTTTTATACAAATCTCACAGCACGCCCAGGTGCTCCAGCAGGATTTTCGCGCCCATGAGGACGAGGACGATGCCCCCTGTGAGTTCCGCGGGCTTCTTGAATTTCGCGCCAAAGACACTGCCGATCTTGACCCCGATGGCGGCGAACGCGAAGGTGATCACGCCGATGAAGGACACCGCCGGGACAATCTTCACGCCCAGGAACGCGAAGGTCACGCCCACAGCCAGCGCGTCGATGCTGGTGGCAATCGCCATGGGAAACATCGCTTTCGGGCAGAAGGAATCGCACATTTCCTCCTCTTCCTCCTTCGAAAGGGCCTCTCGGATCATGTTTCCCCCGATAATTCCAAGGAGAACGAAGGCAATCCAGTGGTCAATGGACACGATGTACTTCTCGAATCTTGCGCCGAGAAGATAGCCGATGGCGGGCATGAGCGCCTGAAATCCCCCGAACCACAGCCCCGTGACGACGGAATCCCGTACCCGAACTTTTCCTCCGGCAACGGACAGCCCTTTACAGATGGATACCGCGAAGGCGTCCATGGACAGCCCCACGGCGACGATAAACAATTCGATCAGTCCCATGCGTTGGTGTAATCCTGCTTTCTTGTGATGTGAATTTTTCGTTGATTTATTTGCGAAGGAAAGGGGAGGGCGTCCACCCTCCCTTTTCGGATTTCAAAATAATCAGCCTTCGACCTTTTCCACAGCGGCTTCGGGGGCGTCCTTCTTCACACTCTCGATTCCGCCCAGCGCGCCTGCTTTTGCCTTGTATCCTTCGGAGGTCGCAATGATTTCGCCGTTTCTCGCCTTCAGACGGAAGCGGAATTCGCCCGCCTTGTCTTCGTACAGTTCAAACTTGGGGTGCTTCACAGCCACCACGTTTTCCACGGTCTGGTCTTCCACCTCGCCCGCGCAGTTCGCACGAACGCTCTCCACGCCGTTCAGGCAGGCGGCTTCCGTGGTGTAGATTTCGGAAGTGGCGATCACTTCCCCGTTGCCCGCCTTCAGATCAAACTTAAAGCCGGTTTCGGTCTGTTTTACAACGAATTTTCCCATAATAAAGTCCTCCTGTTATGTTCCAAAAAATGAATTGAGGGGGTTTCTGCTCTTATTGTAACGGATTTTCACCCGAAAATCAACGGGATTTGGAAAATTTCTCAAAAAAACTGAAAATCCGAATCAAAAACGCCACGTCAACCGCCGGAAACGTAACCCTTCGGTAGGGGCGACCATCGGTCGTCCGTCATGCGGTTTCCGCCAAATCATCCGGCGGGAGACGCACGAGCCTGTCGCACGCGTTCGTCACACAACGGTTTGTGCGGTGCGAATTGTTCGGCGGACGGTCAATGACCGCCCCTACCGGATTGGAAATTTCGTGCATCCGTTGACGGTTCGTTGGATCGTCACGCCATTTCCGGCAGTTTTGCGAGAGCCGCTTCGATTTCCTCGTCGCCGGGGATGAAATCTTCCATCTTGCCGTCGTGGAATTTTTCGTAGGCGTACATATCGAAATACCCGGTGCCGGTGAGTCCGAAGAGGATCGTCTTCTCTTCCCCCGTCTCCTTACATTTCAGCGCCTCGTCGATGGCCACCTTGATGGCGTGGGAGCTTTCGGGTGCGGGGAGAATGCCTTCTACTCTGGCAAACTGCTCCGCCGCCGCAAAGACCTCCGTCTGCTTCACGGACACCGCTTCCATCAGCCCGTCCGCGTACAGTTGGGACAAGACGGGGTTCATGCCGTGGTAGCGGAGACCGCCGGCGTGGGATGCGGAGGGGATATAGCCGCTACCCAGGGTGTACATTTTCGCAAGGGGGCACACCATCCCCGTGTCGCAGTAGTCGTAGGCGTACCGACCGCGGGTCAGACTGGGGCAGGAGGAGGGTTCTACGGCGATGAAGCGGTAATTCGCCTCGCCACGGAGCATTTCGCCCATGAAGGGGGAGATCAGCCCGCCCAGATTGGATCCGCCGCCCGCACAGCCAATGATGATGTCCGCCTTTTCGCCGTATTTGTCCAGCGCCGCCTTGGCTTCCAGCCCGATGACGGACTGATGGAGCAGCACCTGGTTGAGGACACTTCCCAGCACGTAGCGGTAGCCCTCCATGGAGGTAGCCGCCTCCACCGCCTCGGAGATGGCGCATCCCAGACTTCCCGTGGTGCCGGGATGTTCGGCGAGGATTTTTCTGCCCACCGCCGTATCCATGGAGGGAGACGGTGTCACGGACGCACCGTAGGTACGCATGACCTCCCGGCGGAAGGGCTTCTGCTCATAGCTGACCTTGTCCATGAACACCTTGCACTCTAAATCCAGGTAAGCGCAGGCCATGCTCAATGCCGTGCCCCACTG
>JAZSQX010000162.1:0-3258 GCA_045538235.1 Eubacteriales bacterium | reverse complement strand
GATAGAGGATTTTCAGGAACAGGTCACCATCAATGCATATTATAAAAAAGAGGCCTGCACAGGTAATATTAAGCTATTTTTGGATCTGCTGCAAACTTCTACATTAAGACCGTAAAAAGGACGAGGGAATTTCCCTCGTCTTCCTGTGCCATTGCGGCCTCGGACACTTCCCATATAAAATCCCAGGTCAAGACATCCGGCACCGTATAGCCCAGCTTTTCCACGTAGGTCTTGTTGATGTAACAGGCTTCCGTGGAGCGCATATAGGGCATGGCGTAATGGACACCGTCGATTTCGCATTCTTCGAGAAATTTCGGAATGATTTCGTCCACCGTGGGGCTGTCGAACCGCAGTTCCCTTCCGCCCAGTCCGTACGCCTCGTGTGTAAACAGATCGTCGAGAGGCACCACCACGTTGTCCCCCGTGATGTAGGTGGCAATGTGGTCGGGGTACGTGATGCACACGTTAGGCGTGGTACCCGTGGCAATATTGGTGATCACGTCGTTGTAAATCCTGCCGTAATCCGTGTACAGCCGGAGAGTCACCGTCACGTTGGGATAGCATTCCTCAAATCCCCGGATGGCGGCTTCGTATACACGGGTCTGACGGATGTTGGTGTCGCTCTTTGCCCAGAAGGTGATTTCGTACTCCTTCTCCGTGTCGAAAGCTTCCGGCATGGTGAAGGGGTCCAGTCCCGCTGAGCCGTGGCATCCGGCAAACAGGGGAACAAGCAGAACCAAAAGCAGAAGAATGGCAACTGGTTTCATCCTTTGGTCCCTCCTCTCGCCACGCCCTCCATGATCTTCTTCCGGAAGATGAGGAACAGCACTACCAGGGGTACGGAAATGACCACCACCGCCGCCATCATGGCAGGGATGTTCTCCCGCCCGAAGCCGTTTTCGCGGATTTCCTGAATGCCGTTGGACACCAGGTAGTACGCCTGCTCATCCGTAATGAGACGGGGCCACACGTAGGAGTTCCAGCATTCGATGATCTTTAATATGGTCACCGTAATCACCGTGGGGCGGCAGATGGGGAGCATCACCTTGAGGAGGTACTTGAGATCCGAGGTTCCGTCCACCTTTGCGGCGTAGTATAGTTCTTCCGGCACCTGGGCGAAGTTTTCCTTCAGAAGGTACAGGTAGAAGACGGACATCACCGACGGGAGGATCAGCCCCGGGAAGGTATTGCGGAGATCCAGATTCGTGATGGTGGTGAAGTTGGTGATAATCACCAGCTCATTCGGGATCATCATCAGCGAAAGAAACAGGGTAAAGAGCAGATCTTTTCCCCGGAACCGGAGTCTGGCAAAGGCATAGGCGGCGGGAATCACCGCGATGAGCATAATCGCCGTGGTAGCGAGGGTGAAAATCAGCGTATTGAGGAAATACTGTCCAAGCGGCACGGCGGAAAAGGCTTCTGCGTAGTTTGCGAGGGTGGGGGACAGGGTGAAAAATTTCGGTACGTACTCGGCGTTATAGGAAGCATAACTCTTCACCGAGGTCAGCACCATCCAGTAGAAGGGGAACAGCACCATCAGCGCCCAGAAGCCCAGCATCAGATAGGTGAACACCCGCAGTGCGACGGGCTTTTTCCCTGCCGCGCCCTTTTGTTTCGTTTGATTTGTCATAGGGTGCCTCCTTCCTTAATAATGCACGTGCTTTTTGCTGATCATCAGATTGATGCAGGTGATGGTCAGCACAATCACGAACAGCACAATCGCCGCAGCCGACGCATAGGAGGGATATCCCCCGCCCTCCCCATAGAGCATATCGTAAATATAGCCCACGATGGTATTCATCTCCGACGCATTCAGATTGGTGCCGAAGAGTGCCACCGCATCGCTGTACGCCTTGAACGCCCCGATGAAGCCCGTGATGATCAGGTAGAACAGCATGGGGGAGATCATGGGAATGGTGATTCTCGTAAACATCCGGAAGCGGGAAGTACCGTCTACCCGGGCGGCGTTGTAGTAATCCTGCTTCACGGAGGCGAGAGCACTGGTGAGAATGAGAATCTTGAAGGGCATGACCACCCAGATGGTGTAGAAGCAAAGAACGAACATCTTCGCCCAGTAGGGACCGTCCAGAAAATCCACCGCACTGCCGCCGAAAAAGGTCAGCACTAAATTCACCAGCCCGTCGGAATAGGGGGTCTTCTTAAAAAGAATCATGAACACCAGTCCCACCGCCAGGGTATTGGTGACGTAGGGCAGAAAATACACCGTCTGGAACAGGTTCCGCAGTCGTTCAATGGAGTTGAGCCCCAGAGAAATGAGGAGCGCGATCCCCGTGGAAAGGGGGACGGTGACGATGACGAGAATGAAGGTGTTTTTCAACGCCTGCAAAAAGTAGGGATCGTGCAGAATATAGGAATAGTTGTAGCCTCCCACCCCAAAATGGGTCTGTGAAGCGGAATTGTAGCCCTCTTCCACGGAGTAGATCAGCACATCCACCAGAGGATAGATCAGAAATACCGCAATAAAGAGGATGGCGGGCAACAGATACAGCCACGCTTTGGCGCTTTGTTTTTCCATGGCTTCCTCCTCACTTTGTCCCAAAGGGAATCCGCACACCCGTGGTCTGATCGAAGAGATACACCTTCTCGGGCTTCAGATCGAACCGCACTACGGCAGCACCCGTATCCACCCGGTTTTCCGCCGGAATGATGGCGCGGATGGGCTCGCCGGTGGGATCGGGATTCTCAAACACCACGCTCACGTCCCGTCCCATGACCTCCACCCGGTTCAACTTACAGGAGAAGGCGCCGTTTTCGCGGAGAATATATCCCTCCGGACGGATAGCCGCCGTGCAGTCCCCCTCCGGTGCGCCGGGTACTGCCAGCACATCCGCGTCTCCGAGGTAGAGTCTCCCATTTTTCACCGATGCGGAAAAGACTCCGATAGGGGGGGTTCCGAGGAACTGTGCCACAAAGAGATTGGCGGGATCGTCGTACACCTCCTGGGGATGTCCGATCTGCTGGACAACGCCGTCCTTCATCACCACGATCCGGTCGGAAATGCTCATGGCTTCGTCCTGGTCGTGGGTGACGAACACCGTGGTAATCCCCGTTTCCCGCTGAATCCGGCGGATTTCCTCCCGGGTTTGAAGACGAAGACGGGCATCCAGATTGGACAGGGGCTCATCCATCAGAAGAACCCGCGGCATTTTCACCAGCGCCCGGGCAATGGCAACCCGCTGCTGCTGAGCGCCGGAAAGCTCGGCAGGCTTGCGCTCCATGAGTCCGTCGATCTGGACG
>JAZSQX010000234.1:0-2789 GCA_045538235.1 Eubacteriales bacterium | reverse complement strand
ATTCGAAATCAATATTCGCTGCGACGGTATCGTCCACCACGCAGATGAAGGTCTTGCCGCAGTTGAGAATGAGATCGGAGCCGTCCCGGTATTCCAGCTGAAGGGTGGTGGTTTTGCCCTCTCGCGACCAGTTGATCACCTTCCGCTTGCCGTTGGTGATGTAATAACCCTGACCGCTTCCCACAGTGCCGACTGCCAGTCTGCCCGCCGTATCGCCGGGAATGAGGGAAATATCCGTAAAGAGAATCAGCACATTTTTGACGGAAATCTGCTTGCCGTTGGCACCGTCCACGTGAGCCATGCCGTCGTACTGATACCGCAGATATTCCTTCGTTTCCTTATCGTACACAAAATCCACCGTCTGCACCGCCGTGGACTGCATATGGATATGGGTAGCGGGGCTTCCCACCAGATTGTTGTCCGTATCCTCGTCGTAGAACTCAAAGAGGGGAACCTGATTGGGATCCAGCTCGGTGCGGTAATTCTTATATTCGATAGCAGCAGCAATTTCGGAACCGGAGGTCATGAGGCTGTGCTCATAGCCCATGTTTGCCAGACGGTTCGGATCCCGCCAGAAGGTGGTGGGGAGATAGCCATAGATGCCGTCGATGTTGTGGATGCCGCGCCAGATGATCTTATCGTATGCCTGGGCACTTCCGCCTGCGTGAACGTAAATGGCATCATGATTGGCGAGGAAATCCACAAAATAGTCCCGGGAGGAACGGATGGAGCCGATGGTTCCCACCTTGGAGATATCGGACACCAGCATCATCAGACGGGTAATGCCGCCCTCTGCCGCGCACTCATAGTATACTTCCCCCTCGGACACACCGATCTGGGGCAGGCTGGTCCAGATATTGTTGACCATGATGGCAACGGGGCGCACATCCCGCTCTTCCTTCGTCGTGGTTTTGCCGTTCAGATAGTTATAAATGCGGGAGGGTTCTTTTTTCTCTTCCTTCGTTTCACCAAGTTTGGTTTCCGCGGATTCCTTTCCTCCGTCGGTGTTCGTTTCGCCCTCGGTGCCGTCGTCCGACTCCGTGATGTTGGCTTCGGGGTCTACCAGAAGTTCCGCATCATGGGGAAGAGTGATGTCCTCCGTTTCCGTTTCGCTTTCGGATGCCGCTTCGGTTTCCGTTTCGCTCTCGGTAACCGCTTCGGTATCCTCAAAGGGAGGCGTTTCGGAGTCAGGCTTGGTTTCGTCCGGCTGCTGATTGTTGTTGCACGCGGCAGCACTGAACAGCATCATCGCCGCCAGGATCGCGCTGATCCACTGATTTCTGAATGTCTTCATGATCACAAGTCCATTATTCTAAAAGATTTTGGCAGAAAAACTGTCTTTTTTCATTGTACTAAAACTTTCCCACAATGTCAAGGCAAAACGGGAAAGTTTTCCCGGGAATGGGAGAAGTTTTGTGAAAAAGAACGCTTGGAATCCCAAATATCCGAAACAGACAACAAGATGCCGTATCCATCTGAACTCCAGATTTCCGCTGCATCTTGTCTGTTCGTTTGTATAACGCTTTTTGAAAGGGGCGCGGGGAAAATCTTTTTCCCGAAAAAGTTTTCCCCGCATTTCTTCCCCTTCATTACAGCTCGCAGTTGCCCACGGTACGGGGGAACGGGATGACGTCACGGATGTTGGACACGCCGGTGAGGTACATGACGCACCGTTCAAAGCCCAGACCGAAGCCGGCATGGCGGGCGGAACCGTATTTTCTCAGATCCAGGTAGAAGCCGTAGCTTTCCTTTTCCAGTCCCAATTCGTCCATTCTCTTTTCGAGAAGTGCCAAGTCGTCCTCTCTCTGGCTGCCGCCGATGATTTCCCCGATGCCGGGAACCAGGCAGTCCATCGCCGCCACGGTCTTTCCGTCGGGATTGAGCTTCATATAGAACGCCTTAATTTCCTTCGGATAGTCGGTGACGAATACGGGACGCTTGTACACTTCTTCCGTGAGATACCGCTCATGTTCGGTCTGGAGATCGCATCCCCAGGATACCTTATAATCGAAGCCCGCGTTGTTCTTTTCGAGAATTTCCACCGCTTCCGTGTAGGTCACGTGACCAAAATCGCTGTTCATTACGTGGTTCAGCCGCTCGATGAGTCCCTGATCCACGAACTGGTTGAAGAAGCGCATTTCTTCCGGCGCGTTTTCCATGACGTAGCGGATCACGTACTTCAGCATATCCTCCGCCAGACGCATATTATCGGTCAGATCTGCGAAGGCGATTTCCGGCTCGATCATCCAGAATTCCGCCGCGTGACGGGTGGTGTTGGAGTTTTCCGCACGGAAGGTGGGACCGAAGGTGTAGATATTCTTGAACGCCATGGCGTAGGTTTCGCCATTGAGCTGACCGGACACCGTCAGGTTCGCGCTCTTGCCGAAGAAATCCTCCGCGTAGTTGACTTCTCCCTCTTCCGTCTTCGGCACGTTGTCCATATCCAGGGTGGTGACGCGGAACATTTCGCCCGCACCTTCACAGTCGGATGCCGTGATCAGCGGGGTGTGGACGTACACGAAATTCCGTTCCTGGAAGAACTGGTGGATGGCATACGCCGCCAGAGAACGCACGCGGAATACCGCCTGGAACAGATTGGTTCTGGGGCGGAGGTGGGAAATGGTGCGGAGGTACTCAATGGTGTGGCGCTTCTTCTGGAGGGGGTAATCCGGTGTGGACGCACCTTCCAGAGCAACGGATGTCGCATGGATTTCAAAGGGCTGCTTTGCATCGGGGGTTTCCACAATCTTACCCTCAACGATGATAGCGGAGCCTACATTGAACTTGGA